>JAEXXS010000093.1 GCA_023451915.1 Pseudomonadota bacterium
CTTTCGTGGCGCTCAGTGGCGAGAACATAAAGTCCGCCTGCGGCAAGCGCCTTTTCTTTCAGCTGGGCGATATCGGCCTTGATCTCGGCGATCTTGGCTTCGCGTTCCGGACCTTCCGGAACGTCCGCCAGTTCCTGACGAACGCGCATTTCCAGATTGCCGCCGAGCTGAATGTCGGTGCCGCGACCCGCCATGTTGGTGGCGATGGTGACAGTGCCCGGCACGCCGGCCTGTGCGATGATGTAAGCTTCCTGCTCGTGATAGCGGGCGTTCAGGACCTGGAAGTCCTTGATGCCTTCCTTGCGCAGACGCTCGGCCAGAAGTTCCGACTTTTCGATCGAAGTCGTGCCGACGAGGATCGGCTGGCCCTTTTCGTGCGAGGCACGAATATCGCGAACGATGGCTTTGTATTTTTCTTCGACGGTGCGGTAAACCTCGTCGTCCTCGTCGATACGCTGCACGGGCAGGTTGGTCGGGATTTCGAGAACTTCGAGACCGTAAATATTGCCGAACTCTTCCGCTTCGGTGGCAGCCGTACCGGTCATGCCGGAGAGCTTGTTATACATGCGGAAATAGTTCTGGAAGGTGATCGAGGCCAGCGTCTGGTTTTCCGGCTGGATCGTCACGTGTTCCTTGGCTTCCAGCGCCTGGTGCAGGCCTTCCGAATAACGGCGGCCCGGCATCATGCGGCCGGTGAATTCGTCGATAATGACGATTTCGTCGTTGCGGACGATATAGTCCTTGTCGCGCTGGAACAGCTTGTGGGCGCGCAGCGCATTGTTCAGATGGTGCACCACGGCGACATTCTCGATGTCGTAGAGGCTTTCACCCTTTAAATGGCCTGCGGCTTCCAGAAGCTGCTCGACCTTTTCGGTGCCGACTTCGGTGAAGATGGCAGTCTTCTGCTTCTCGTCGACTTCGTAATCTTCATCTGCCAGCGGCGGAATGAAAGTGTCGATGAGATTATAGAATTCCGAGCGATCCTCCAGCGGGCCGGAAATGATCAGCGGCGTGCGCGCTTCGTCGATGAGGATCGAATCCACTTCGTCGACGATGGCGTAATTGTGCGGGCGCTGCACCATCTGGGCGCGCTCATACTTCATGTTATCACGCAGATAATCGAAGCCGAGTTCGTTATTGGTGCCGTAGGTGATGTCGCAGGCATAGGCCTCGCGACGCTCATCGTCGTCGAGGCCGTGCTTGATGACGCCGACGGTGAGGCCAAGGAAATTGTAAAGACGACCCATCGTCTCCGCATCGCGGGTGGCAAGGTAGTCGTTGACCGTCACGACATGAACACCCTTGCCCTCAAGCGCATTCAGGTAAACGGGCAGCGTCGCCATCAGCGTCTTGCCTTCACCGGTGCGCATTTCGGCAATGCCGCGTTCATGCAGCACCATGCCACCGATCAGCTGCACATCGAAGGGGCGCATGCCCAATATGCGCTTGGCGGCTTCACGCGCGGTCGCAAAAGCGTCGGGCAAAATGGCGTCGAGCGTCTTTCCTTCAGCCAGCGCGGCGCGGAATTCGGCGGTCTTGGCCTGAAGCTGCTCATTGGTGAGCGTTTCGTAATTCTTCTCAAGCGCGGTAATCTGTTGCGCACGCTGACGCAGGGTCTTTACCTGGCGGTCATTGGATGAACCGAATATCTTGCGGGCGAGGCCGCCAAAGCTGACCATCTCTGGTCCTTTCCTGTCCGTTCAGCCGGAAGCGCTTCCGGCAATGTCGAATGCTTTATTCACGCGTATTGAAACAAATGCAAGAAAAGTACGCCGCTAAAGCAGCCCTTCAAGGCGCAATTTTGGCACATTTTCCCCCCGCCGCTCGCCGAGCGTCCAAACCCCGGCAGATTTGCAGGGTATCGCTGGAAACACTCTGGACGCAAAGCCGAAGGACAGATAAGTGGGGCTTAGGGCGATGTCAACGTTGCTCAACAGGCTGGAAATCCCGCTCATTCGTGATAGGGTAGCGGTATCCGGGCCAATTTCCGCCGCATTCATCGGGCCGGTAAGCGGTCTCGAAGGAGAGAATCTCATATGAAAGCCATTCTCAAAGCCCCTTATCGCAAGGCTCTCGCTGTTCTTGCGGCATCCGTTGCCCTCGCAAGCCTCTCTGGTGCGGTCTCGTTCGCGCAGGACGCTCCAAAGCCTGCCGATGCGGCGCAGACCGCAGCCGCTCCGGCTGAAAAAGAAGATCCAGCCAAGGTTCTGGCAACCGTCAACGGCAAAGACATCACTGTCGGCGACGTTGATCAGGCCGCTGGCGATCTCGATCCGCAGTTTGCCCGCCTTCCCGCTGAACAGCGCCGTCTGGCAGCCCTGGCCGCACTGATCGACATCAAGGCGATGTCGGCGGAAGCGGAAAAGGAAAAGCTCGATCAGACCGACGAGTTCAAAGCCCGTCTGGCTTTCCTGCGTGAACGCGCGCTCCACAACGAATATTTCAAGGACGCCATCGTCGACAAGATCAGCGATGCCGATATTCGCGCCCGCTACGACAAGGAAATTGCCGCCATGCCGCCTCAGGTAGAGGTGCGCGCGCGTCACATTCTCGTGAAGACGAAGGAAGAAGCCGAGGCCATCATCAAGAAGCTCGCCGGTGGTGCGAAGTTCGAAGATCTGGCCAAGGAAAGCTCCACGGACGGTTCGGCTGCCAATGGCGGCGATCTCGGTTACTTCACCGAAGGCCAGATGGTCCCGGAATTCGAAAAGGCAGCCTTTGCGCTCAAGCCTGGCGAATATACCAAGGAGCCTGTGCAGACCCAGTTCGGCTTCCACGTCATTCAGCTTGAAGACCGCCGCACCAAGCAGCCGCCTGCATTCGATCAGGTCAAGGACCAGATCCGTTCGATCATTCTGCGTGAGCGTTATGTCGAAACGGTCAAGAAGCTCCGCGACGCGATGAAGATCGACTACAAGGATCCGGCCGTCGAAAAGGCGATGAAGGACGCAGCCGCCGCGCAGGACGCCGGTGATGCGGGCGATGCGCCTGAAGGCGACCAGCCGCAGCAGTAAATCTGCAAGAATGTTAAAACGCCCCGGCCTTCCGGGGCGTTTTTCGTTATATCAGCTGTTTATGCTTGATTTTGTCCCGCAAACATTTCCAATGCGCCAGAATCAAGACTATCGATGATCTATCGACCGAACATCCCGAACCGACCCCTTTTGAGGCAACCATGTCTGCGTCCGTTTCTCCGCTCGCTCCAAAACATTATCCGTCCATGCCTGCCATCGACGGTGTGCGCATCGCTACTGCCGCTGCCGGTATCAAATATAAGGGGCGGACCGATGTGATGCTGATGGTGTTCGACCGTCCGGCGGAAGCCGCAGGCGTTTTCACCCGTTCGCTCTGCCCGTCGGCACCGGTCGATTTCTGCCGCAAGAACCTTGTTCACGGCAAGGCGCGCGCCGTGGTGGTCAATTCGGGCAATGCCAATGCCTTTACCGGCGTGAAAGGCAAGGCCGCAACCGAGGCGACGGCGGAAGCCGCTGCAAAGGCCGTTGGCTGCAGCACGACCGATATATTCCTCGCTTCGACCGGCGTGATCGGCGAGCCGCTTGATGCGAGCAAGTTTTCCCATCTGCTCGGCGATATGAACAAGGACGCGGTCGAGGATTTCTGGACAGAGGCCGCCAAGGCCATCATGACCACGGACACCTATCCGAAGGTCGCCACCGAAACGGTGCTGCTAGGCAAGGTTCCCGTTACGATCAATGGCATCGCCAAGGGCGCGGGCATGATCGCGCCCGATATGGCGACCATGCTGTCCTTCATCGTGACGGATGCCCCGATCAAGGCCGATGTGCTGCAAAGCCTGCTCTCCAAGGGCGCGAACAAGAGCTTCAACGCGGTCACCGTCGATAGCGATACCTCCACCTCCGACACGCTGATGCTCTTTGCAACCGGTGCTGCGGCTGGTCGCGGCGCGCCGAAGATCACGGATGTGTCAGACAAGCGTCTGAAGGAATTCAAGAAGGCGCTGAAGCGCGTTCTGAAATCGCTCGCCTTGCAGGTCGTGCGTGACGGAGAAGGCGCACGCAAAATGATCGAAGTCGAAGTGACGGGCGCCAAGTCTTCCGCATCCGCCAAAAAGATCGCGCTTTCCATCGCCAACTCGCCGCTGGTCAAGACGGCTGTGGCGGGTGAAGACGCTAATTGGGGCCGTGTTGTCATGGCCGTGGGCAAGGCCGGTGAACCGGCGGATCGCGACCGGCTTGCCATTTCGTTTGGCGATATTCGCGTTGCCTATCAGGGCGAGCGCGATCCTGCTTATTCAGAACAGGCAACCTCCGCCTATATGAAGGGCGAGGATATCCGCATCCATGTCGATCTGGGGATCGGTCGCGGCGAAGCCACCGTCTGGACCTGCGATCTCACCAAGGAATATGTGGCGATCAATGGCGACTACCGAAGCTAAGGCCCGAGATATTCGGGTTCCAGCGGCCTGCAAATAGCGCTCTTTTGCGCTTCCGGTGCTCATGTACCTTAAAGTACACTCCGCTCCGGTTCTCAAAGAGCACTATTTTCGGCACGCTGTCCCTCCGAATCTCAACGAGCCTGGAGCGCATCCCGAAAAGTGCAAAGCGGTTTTCGGATAAGATGTGCGTAAAAACAAAAAGTCAGAGCGGTTGCAAGGTTCAACCTTTTTGAAACCGCTCTAGGGCCCAGCCGACAGATATTGAAACGCTTGCAGGAATTCCAATGACCAAACCGAGCCTTGCCATTGTCCGCCAGCTTGAAGCCGTAGGCTTCCGCGCCTGGCCTGCCACGTCGGTTCATTACGACGGAACATGGGCAATCCGCATGACGGCAGCGCATTCCTCCAAGCGTTTGAACTCCATCAATCCGCTCGATCCGGGCGACACGCGGGATATTCCAACCCGCGTGGAGCTGGCGGCGCAGCGTTTTCGGGCCTATGGCCGCGTGCCGTGTTTCCGGCTTTCGCCATTGGCACCTGTCGAGCTTGAGGATTATCTCGAGGGGCTCGGCTGGAAGCGTCAGGACGAAACCATCGTCATGACCTGCAATCTGGCCGAGACCGACCTGTCGGGTGAAATCGACCAGATTCCGCTGAAGGATATTGGTCGTTTCGTTGATGCGTCGCTCTCCATTCACGAGCGCCCGGAAGATATGCGCCCCGGCATGTCCGAAATTCTGGACGGTATTCGTCCGAACAAGGGCATGTTCGTGCTGGAGGAAGGCGGACGTGCAGTGTCCGACGTGCTGTGCGTACAGGACGGCGTTATGGCCGGATTGTTCGATGTCGGCACCTTGCCTGCCGCTCGCCGCAAGGGCTATGGCCACAGTGTCGTCGGCTCGGCGCTCAAATGGGCGGCAAAGCTTGGGGCCAAGACGGCATGGCTGCAGATCGAAGCGGACAATGTCGCCGGTCTCGCCCTTTATGAACGCTTCGGTTTTCAGGAAGCCTATCGTTACGCCTATCGGGAGAGCAACGAGAAATGAGCGAAGTGAAAAGCCGTCGCATTCTTCTCGTTGCGGCCTGTGCGCTGGTGGATTCCGATGGCCGGGTGTTGCTGGCGCAGCGCCCGGAAGGCAAGCAGCTTGCGGGCCTGTGGGAGTTTCCCGGCGGCAAGGTCGAGCCGGGCGAAACGCCTGAAGAAACGCTGATCCGCGAATTGCAGGAAGAAATAGGCATCACCACGAAGGTCGCCTGCCTCGCGCCTTTGACCTTCGCAAGCCACACCTATGATGATTTTCACCTGCTGATGCCGCTCTATGTCTGCCGCCGTTTTGAAGGCATTGCGCGGGGTCTGGAAGGGCAGGCGCTGAAATGGGTCCGCCCGAAGGATATGCGCGATTATCCGATGCCTCCCGCGGATGAACCGCTGATCCCCTTCCTCATCGATCTTCTCTAGAGCATTTCCAGCAAAAGTGCGTAGCGGTTTTGCGTAGGATAATGCGTAAAAATAAGTAGATAGAGCGGTTCCACGATTCCGTTTTAACCGGAACCGCTCTAGTTTTCGAAAATCTGGATAGCTTATCAACAGCTGTGAAAAAGCTGACAATTTCTTACGATTAAGGCTTTCGGTTAATCTCTGATTCACTCCGTTGCGGCATTCTCGAATGGGAGCTGCTCCGGAGTTGGGTATCATGAGTTTCGACAACAATTATTTCAGTGCCGATCACAACGAATATGCGCCGACCACTTTGACAAAAGCGGGGCGTGGTTTTCTGCGTCTGGTGCTGTTGTTTGGTTCTGCCGCCGTGGCGATGGCGCTGATTATTGTCCCGATTCTGAACGATCAGGCGGCCAAGGTTGCGGCCCAGTCCGTTCTGCCCGCAGGCATTGATCGCACGATGACCGGTTCGATCAAGCGCGATCCCGCCGCGCAGCCGCATGCCGCCGGACAGACCTATACGGTGCGCAAGAGCGTGCTGCAGCCCAGTCCGAATTCTGTCTGCATCATCGATGTAGACGGCAGCCATAGCGGCGACTGCTAACACGACCTTCGTGAATTTGCAGCTGTCGTGTGAGCTACTCTTCTTCCGCTTTCTTCAGCGCATCGGCGAGCGAGGCCTTGGCGGAGCCAGGTTTCAGCGGTTTTTGCTGCGATTCATGCGGGGCCCAGCCCGACAGCCAGATGATCGAAAATGTCGCGCGGATGCGTCCATCTGGATCGCTGAAGCGTTCCGCGTAGATTTCCGCCGCACGCAGGAAAAGGCGTTTTGAGACCGGACGGCGCGACCGGTCACGCACGATGTTCTGCATGCCCATGGCGCGCAGATCGGCCATAAGGTTGAAGAGCGAATCATAGCGCACGGTCACGTTTTCCACGTCCGTCACCGGCAGGGCAAAGCCCGCGCGCTGCAACAGGCCGCCGACATCACGCACATCCGCAAACGGAAAAACGCGTGGCGATGCGCCGCCGGTCAATTCGATTTCCGCCTGCAACAGGCTTTCACGCAATTCGCCCAGGGTTCCGCTGCCGCTGAGCGCCGCCAGAAAAAGCCCGTCCGGCTTCAATGCGCGGGCGATCTGCACCATGACGCCCGGCGTGTCATTGGTGGCGTGCAGCGCCATCAGTGATACGATCAGATCGGCGCTGCCCGGTTTGATCGGCAGCAGTTCCTCGTCACCAACGACTGCCGGATATGGACC
>JAEXXS010000142.1 GCA_023451915.1 Pseudomonadota bacterium
GTTCAGCACCAGATGAGCTTGTTGAAGCTGGTTTCGGGACTACCGATTACAAGCATTATTGCTTTGCACGATCTTAATCATGCAGCCATGTTCTGCGATGAATTGATTATCATGCTTGCCGGAAAGATCGTCGCTTCGGGAACGCCGGAAGAAGTAATCAACGAGACTATTCTCAAGCAAGTTTTCTCGATTGACGCGCGTGTGGAACCTTCTCCCTATAGCGGTCGCCCCCATATTCACTATCTCAAGTAAAATGACACTCCGATAATTGGCGAATAACGAGCCACATTTACTTTGTATCATGTTTTTAGAATAATAAACGCCAACCTGATATGAAACCTTCTCCCAAAATCATTCGCCAAATAATCCTAAGCTGGTACAGGGTTTTCTATGGCAATCTGAAATGATCATCAATATAGCGACGATCTCGGGTGTCTTTGTGCCAGCCTATTGCCCTTCGATAACTACCGAAAAGATGATTTTCGCGTAACGCCTCCACACGCAGGTCATGTAAGTTTTCCGCGTCGGGATCGACGTATAGCGCATCCACAGGGCAATAAAGCTCGCACATGAAGCACGTCTGACAAGAATTCTGGCGGGATATTTTCGGTGGCCCGTCAGGCATTGCTTCGAGCACATTGGTCGGGCACACCTGCACACAAAGATTACAGCTGGTGCAGGTTTCGTTATCCAGAACCTCGATCATTATTGTGCAGCCTCTCCGTAAAAGCCCGGGTCAATTTGCTCTGGTCTTACACTGATCGTGTCGAGACCGCTGATAACCAGCCGGTGATGCTGGCCAGGGTCTTGCTGAGGGAAATCGTCCCGCCGGTGCATACCGCGTGTTTCGGTGCGCGACAGGGCCGCGCGATACATGAAACGGGCCGTTGCCAGCATTGCTTGCGCCTGTCGCAACCGGAATGCCTGGTTAACGTCAACAACCGTTGCCGATGAAACGAGCCGCCATAAATGATCAAGCCGCTCAAGCGATTGCGCAAGTGCCGCGTGAGTACGGAAATAATTCACGGAGAGAGGAAATACCTCGTTCTGAATGGACTTTATGAGAATTTCTGGATCGATGGTTGCGGAGATTTGACCCTCTGATGCGGTGGGATTCGTCACCGATATCGCCTGAAAATCAGCCCTGCTTAGCGCGAAAGCAGCAGCAGCGGCGCCTGCAAACGCGCCTGTCGCAATGGCCCAGGCAGCGTTATGGCTTCCGCCCCCGGTAAACCCGCCGCAGATCGGTTCACGCGTGGCGTTGTCGCCGGCTGCGTACAAACCGGCGACATTGGTTGCACAATCGCGCCCCGTCAGACGCAAGCCGCCCGTGCCCCGAACCGTTCCTTCCAGACGCAATTTGACCTCGAATAATTCCGTGAAGGGATCGATACCACGGCGGTCAAACGGTACGAAGAAATTGGGCTGAGCGCGTCGAAGGATCGTTTGAACATCGTTGCTTTCGGCGAGGTCGAGTCTGGCAAAGACGGGTTCCGATAGCAAAACACGGGCAATGATCGAACGTCCGCGGGCGGAACCCGCCCCCTCGATCAGGCTGCCGTCCTTTCGGTAGAACTGCGCAAAACGGTAGAGCGCGGTTTTGGTGATCGAGGCGAAAGCCGGAGAAATTGCATAGGCGGATGAAAACTCCATGCCGGAAAGTTCCGCTCCGGCTTCCGCACCCAACAGATAACCGTCGCCGGTGAGCACGTCGCAACCGAGAGCCTTGCTCATAAACGCACAGCCGCCCGCCGCCAGTACAACCGCGCCCGCGATTACCTGCCAATGTCCGCCTTCCTGTCGTCGCAGCCCGCGAGCGCCAGTGACCGTTTTTCCATTCATCAGCAATTGAGTTGCGGGATGATGATCAAGGATGGTAACGCCCGCATTTCGCACGCGACGGCGCATCAGGCGCATATATTCCGGTCCCTGGACGGAAATACGCTGCTGTTCGCCCTTGTCGTCGCGGGGAAAAGGATAACCCCAGTCCGCGAGGCGATTGACGCTTTCGAATGTCTTATCGAGGACCGGCCCCATCCACGACCGTTCGGAGAGATAGCCTCCCATCGCTTCACGGCTCGCCATCGCGGCTTCCCGCTCGTCGGGATCAGGACGAACATACCATATCTGTGTGCCAGCCGAGGCAGTGGCGCCTGAGCTTCCGCAATAACCCTTGTCAACCAGAACGACCCTCGCTCCTGACGCCACGGCTTCAAGAGCCGCCCAACATCCTGCAGGGCCGCCGCCAATAATGAGAACATCGCAGGCAAACTCGGTCTCAGTCGAAACGACAGGTACCGCTTTCTCAGAAGCAAGACTCATAACAGTTTTCCTTTCATGGAAGAAATCCGGTTGCACTTTAAATCCATGTAAACCATAGATTTTTCTGCGTGTATCGTTGGAGCTTGCCGATGACTTTTGCCAGCCTTGCCATGTACATCAATCCGCCGCCGGTGAAGGAGGCGACGAGACTGTTCTGGGCGGCATTGAGCGAACGTCTTGGTTCCGCAGGCATGGAAGCGCCGACCGCATTGGACGACAATATTCGTTATAATGAGGCCTGGCTCAGGCCCGACCTGATCTTTGCGCAGACTTGCGGTTATCCCTATATCCAGCACCTGCGCGGCAAAGTGCAGCTTGTCGCAACGCCGGTCTATGGTCTTCCTGGTTGCCAGGGGACGATGAAGTGCAGCTTCATTATTGTCAATGCGCAATCGTCTGCAGTGTCGATAGAAGAATTTCGCGGCGGGCGCGCGGCCATCAACGATCCGGGTAGTAACTCCGGCTATAATCTGTTCCGCCACTTCATCGCACCGCACGCGATCGATGGGCGTTTCTTTTCCTCCATCGTGGAAACCGGCGGCCATTGGTCGAGCATTGAAGCGGTTGCAAGCGGTAAGGTCGATGTTGCGTGTGTCGACTGCATCACCTTCGGAAATATTTTGCGCTTCGCCCCTGACCATGCGGCCGGAGTTCGCATTCTGGCAGAGACGGTGAAGGGACCGGGGCTGCCGTTTATCACTTCCATGTCCACTACGGCGCGGGAATTGGAAATCCTGCGGGAGGCCCTGACGGAAATCACGCTTGACCCGAAACTGGGCGATGTCTGCGATACGCTCTCTCTGCGTGGTGTTCGTTTTCTGACCGACACCGATTACGAGGCTCTTGCGGAACTGGACCAGGAGGCAGCACGCCATGGTTATCCCGCCCTCGCCTGAGAAACGATAGCGGGATAAGCCGCGATTGGAAAATGGCAAGCCACGCTGCGCGCGTCTGCTCCCGTCTTCAGGACCGGCGCTTCATGCGCGCATTTTTGTTGGGCGATAGGGCAGCGTTTATGAAATCGGCACCCGGATGGTGGATTGAGGGGGCTCGGCAATTCCCCGGAAAGGACCACGCGCTCGCGCCTGCGGCTGGTATCAAGCGTGAGGTTGGCGGATAGCAATGCCTGTGTGTAGGGATGTTTGGGATTTCTAAACAATGCTGCGGTCGGTCCGCTTTCAACGATCTGACCGAGATACATCACAGCGACACGATCGGTGACACGACCGACAACGTTAAGATTGTGGGAGA
>JAEXXS010000155.1 GCA_023451915.1 Pseudomonadota bacterium
GCGGTATTGTTGCTTTTTCTGATGCAGCCGCATCTGTTCGAGCCTATCTTCCGCCCGCTTGTCAGCGATGGCGCGCCCGTCATCTATGACCGCGCCAATCTGATGACGCTGACCTTGCAGCATCTGGGGCTGGTGGCGCTGGCCACGCTGATATCCACGCTGGCGGCGGTCGCCATGGCGATCTTCGTCACAAGACGGCAGGGCGCGGAGTTTCTGCCGCTTTCGCGCAGTCTGGTGAATATCGGACAGACCTTTCCGCCCGTCGCAGTTCTGGCGCTTGCCGTGCCGGTGTTCGGTTTCGGCGACAAGCCGACGCTGATCGCGCTGTTTCTCTATGGGCTGCTGCCGATCTTTGAAAACACGCTGACCGGCCTCACCACCCTGCCCGCTCCCGTCGTGGAAGCGGCGCGCGGCATGGGCATGACGGGAATGCAGCGTCTGGTCAAAGTCGAAATGCCGCTTGCCATGCCGGTTATCCTTGCGGGAATAAGGCTTTCGGCGGTGATCGGCCTTGCCACCGCCACCATCGGCTCGACGGTCGCAGCCAGCACGCTTGGCGAAGTGATTATTGCCGGTCTCATCTCCAACAACCTCGCTTTCGTGCTGCAAGGCGGCCTCGTCGTCGCAGCCCTTGCCATTTTGATCTTCGACGGCTTTCAGGCCCTCGAACGCTATCTCATGAAACAGGCCGGAACCGACGCCTGAACCGCTCCACCCCCCTTTGAATAGCCATATTGCGCTCCTATATCCTGTTAAACCAACATCGGGCGAGGAACGGAATGAATATCGGGCAGGCAGCCGCAGCATCGGGCATATCGGCGAAGATGATCCGCCATTATGAAACCATCGGGCTTATCGAGGCTGCTGATCGCACGGATTCCGGCTATCGCGTCTACACGCAAAAGGACGTCGAGACGCTGCGCTTCATCCGCCACAGCCGCGATCTCGGCTTTCAGGTCGATCAGATCAAGGAACTGCTGGCGCTCTGGCGCGACCGCAACCGCGCATCCGCCGATGTGAAGAAGGTTGCGCTCGTTCATGTCGAGGAACTGGAAGCCAAGATGCTCCAGTTGCAGGAAATGGCCGACACGCTGCGCCATCTGGCAAAGAACTGCCATGGCGACAACCGCCCCGACTGTCCAATCATCCACCAGCTCGCGGAAAATGCCGCAGAGCCGCGCAAGCGCCCCGCCGCGCGCAAGGGCGAATTGCTGCACAGCAAGGTCTGACCGCCCCCCAGGGTCAAAAGAAAACGCCGGGATTTCTCCCGGCGTTTTTATTGCAACTCCCTTTGGGAGTTAGCTCTTCGGCAGCGTATAGGCGATGACATAATCGCCCGGCTTGGTGCCGATCGAGCCGTGCCCACCGGCAACCATCAGCACGAATTGCTGATCGCCAACCGTATAGGACATCGGGGTCGCCTGTCCGCCTGCCGGCAGACGCGCTTCCCACAGCACCTTGCCATTGGTCAGATCATAGGCGCGCAGATAGTTGTCCACGGCGGCGCCCAGGAAGGCAACGCCGCCCGCCGTAATCATCGGACCACCGATGCCCGGCACACCGACTTTCAGCGGCAGGGGAACCGGCGACATGTCGCGAATAGTGCCGTTGCGATGCTTGTAGGCGGTCTTGCCGGTGCGCAGATCAACGCCCGCGACATAGCCCCATGGCGGGGTCTGGCACGGAATGCCGAGCGGACCGAGGAACGGTCCCATATAAACGCCATATGGCGCACCGTCATTGCGGTTCAGGCCCTGTTCGCTGCCCTTCTCATCCTGTCCCTTCGGCGGAATTTCCGAACGCGGGACGAGGCGCGAGGTGAAGGCGAGATAGGTCGGCATGCCGAACATCACCTGACGCACCGGATCAACCGCCACGCTGCCCCAGTTGAAGACCCCGAAATTGCCCGGATAGACAATGGTGCCCTTCAGCGACGGCGGCGTGTAGCGGCCTTCATAGGCCAGCTGGTGGAACTTGATGCGGCAGGCCAGCTGATCGAACATCGTCACGCCCCACATATCGCTTTCGCGCAGTGCTGGTGGGCTGAAGGTCAGATCGGAGATCGGCTGCGTCGGCGAGGAATGATCTTCCGGGATGGTGCCGGTCGGAGCCGGGATCTCCTTGATCGGAATGATCGGCTCGCCGGTGCGGCGGTCGAGCACATAGAGGTCGCCCTGCTTGGTCGGGCCAACCAGCGCTGGCGTGCCGTTGATATCGAGCAGCACAGGCTGCGCCGGTATATCCATGTCCCACAGATCATGATGGACCGTCTGGCGCACCCACTTCACCTGACCCGTATTCACATCGAGCGCGACGATGGAGGAGGAATATTTCTCCACATGTTCGCTGCGCCCCATGCCGAGCTGGTCAGGCACCTGATTGCCGAGCGGTACGAAGATCAGGCCAAGCTTTTCGTCCACGCTGGACACCGACCAGCTGTTGGGCGAATTCGTCGTGTAGAACTGGCCTTCCGGCAGCGGCGTCGTGACATCCGGATTACCCGAATCCCAGTTCCAGATAAGATTACCGGTGCGAATATCAAAAGCGCGGATGACACCCGACTGTTCTTCCGTCGAGTAGTTATCGTTGACCGCGCCGCCGACAATGATCTTGTCGCCGACCACTGCCGGAGGTGAGGTCGAGTAATAATAACCGGCGGGGTTATACTTCATGCCATGGCTGAGATCGAGCGTGCCGCCATTGGCAAAATCGGTGCAGATTTCACCGGTCGCGGTGTCGAGCGCAATCAGGCGCGCATCCGAGGTCGGCAGATAGACCCGCTCGGCGCATTTCGCGCCAGCCGTCGCATTGGCGTCCTTCCAGTAGCTTACGCCACGGCAGGTCTGGTGCTGGCGGTCGGTGTTGAAGCCGACTTTCGGGTCGAACTTCCACTTTTCCTTGCCGGTCGCGGCGTCGAGCGCAATCGCCCAGTTATGCGGGGTGCAGAGATAAAGCGAGTCGCCGATCTTGAGCGGCGTCACCTGATAGGTGGTTTCGCCGACATCTTGCGGCTGCTTCACGTCGCCGGTCTGGTATTGCCAGGCCACCTGCAATTTGGAGACATTGTCAGGCGTGATTTGCGCCAGCGGCGAATAACGCTGGCCATAGGGCGTGCGGCCATATTGGTGCCATTCGCCATCCGGCACATTGCCGCCGAGGTCGGGTGTTGCCGCAACCTTGTCTGTCGGCAGGCTGCCCGCGATATTGTAAGAGTCCTGCGTCATGGAATAGCCGGCAATGGCAAGCGCGATGACGCTCGCGACCGCCAGCGGCAGACCGCCGCCGCCCTGCCCGCCATTCAGCGGCTTTCTGATCCAAGGGGTCAAAAGCCAGAGACCAAGCAGCACGATGATGCCGCCGCGCGCGCCAAGCTGCCACCAGTCGAAGCCGACTTCATAGACGGCCCAGCCAAGGGAGCCCAGCACGATCAGCGCATAGAGCCACAGGGCCGAAGCGCGTCTTTTGAAGAGAAGGGCGCCTGTCAGCAGAAAGCCCACAGCCGCGATGATGTAGTACCAGCTGCCCCCCAGGGTCACGAGCTGGATACCGCCCCAGCCGAGCGCCAGCCCGACCAGCACAAGAACGATGGACGTCAAGGAAATAAGCAAAATATTACCCCCTTCAAGTGTGACTGCAGTCAGCCGTGCCTGAACCAAATGCACGGCACACATCGAATGCGAGAAGTCCTGATGGGTGGGAGCGCCGTTG
>JAEXXS010000160.1 GCA_023451915.1 Pseudomonadota bacterium
CAAACCGGCTATCGCATGAGCCGGGCGCCCCTTCTCAACCTGCCTCAAACCGCCTCGACAAAAACAACCAAAGCCCCAAAAACAAAACCCGCCGAAAATATCGACGGGTTTGTCAGCAGTCTGAAGGCGGGGTTTGAACCCCGCCTTATTTATCTCTGCGGCACAGCTCGGCGTCTACGCGATTTATAGAGTGGAAACCGTCCAGCTGACGATTTCATTCACGGTGCGATCAAAGGCTGCATCAAGCGCCTTCACGTAAGCCGCATTGCCGGTTCCACTAACAGGCGCGGTACTCCGAAACACGCGTGTTGCGCGCACTTCGCCGGTCTTGTCGTTCATCAGCTTGATGGCCAGTTCCACAACAGCGATTCTGGAGCCGCCACTGACCTGTACGCCGAACATGCGAAGGTCTGTCAGGATCTGGTAATTGATTGCCAGACCGTCACCCGGACGGCCAACGCCCCCAAAAACCCCGGTGTTTTCATAGGCTTGAACGAGGCGGGACTGAACGATATTCGTCAGCCTGTCGCCCCATTGCGCCCCCTTGAGATATTCAATGGAACCCGGCGCAGAGCTGATGACAATGTTTTCGCTATCAAGCGCCTTCAAGGCCGTCGGCGTCGGAACCAGCAGTTGCAGGCTCTTGCGGCTCGGTGACGAAACAGCCGGCTTCGGCGTCGTCAGGTTGAACGTATCGAGCGGTGTCGTTCCACAGCCCGCGAGAAGAGCCGCCAGAACCAACGAGACTGAACCCGACATGTAAACGTTGCGATGTGATTTCACGCCCATAGACCCGCTTTTGGAATTTCCAGCCGAGTAAATCAATGACGCGCCCTTCCGTTATACTGAGGCACACTGCCTTGCCCGCCAAAAATCAGACGCTGCGGGTTGCGTTCAAGATCGGTGATGGCCTGCTCGATACGCTGTATCGACCGGCGACTATCCACAACCACTGACTGCACATCCCGAAGCCCCTGACCAGAGAAGCGCTGCAAATTTTCTGCAATCGGCGCGAGGCGCTTGTCGAGATTATCCGAGGTCCGGCGAATGGATTCGAGCGTCGCCGTGGCCTGCGCCACCACGCCGTCCTTGTCATCCGGGGACAAGAGCTTGTCGGCCTTGGCCAGAATACCATCGACACGCACAGAGGCAGCATTCAGCCGCGCCATCATATCCTTCGCATCCGCGATGATCTGCTTGACATTGCCGGTGTTGGAGCCGAGTTCGTCGATGATATCGGCGTTCTTGGCCAGCGCATCGGTAAACGTCTTCGTATTATTGATCGTGTCGGTCAGAGGACCACGCGCTTCTTTGACAAAGCCTTCCAGCTCGCCGAGAACGGTATTGGCGCGTCCGAAAATATCCTGTGCGGTGGCAAGCAGATTGTTGACCGCAGACGGATCGGCATCGATACGCGCGACAGTATCTTCCTTCGCCGCTTCGGTCAGCAGGTTTGGCTCATCCAAACTGCCACCCTTCAACTCGATATAAGCCTGACCGGTCAGGCCCTGAAAGCCCAGCGTTGCAGCCGTCGAACGCGTGATCGGCGTGCTGCCGTTCACGCGCGTCTGCACGATCACCATCTCCGGGTTGCTCTCATCAAGGCGCAGACGACGGACATCGCCAACCTTGATACCGTTGAAGAGAACCTGGCTACCGACCGTCAAGCCCGTCACTGAGCCGGGAATGCGCACATCCATCGGAATGGAATCGCGGGCCTCACCGAAGCGCGCAATCCAATACACGAATCCGAAAGCCAGCAGGCTGACAAGCAGCGTGAACACTCCGACCAGAACGTAATTCGCTTTTGTTTCCATATCTTATCCCGTCTGCAAGCGGCTGTCCGGCCGCCGTCTTGATAGCGCCGAAGGATCGATCTGGCGCGCGCGCTTGCCCCGAAAATAGGATTTAACCCATGGATCGTCTACATGCAGCATGTCTTCAATTGTGCCGCTCACCAGCACTTTCTTGTTTCCCAATACAGCAATGCGATCACAGATGGCGAAAAGACTGTCGAGATCGTGCGTGACCATAAAGACGGTCAGGCCCATCGTATCACGCAGGTTCGCGATCAGTTCATCGAACTCTGCCGCACCAATTGGATCGAGCCCCGAGGTCGGCTCGTCGAGAAAGACGATGTCCGGATCCAGCGCCAGCGCACGCGCCAGAGCGGCGCGCTTGATCATCCCGCCGGAAAGTTCCGACGGAAATTTCTCTGCCGTATCCGGCTTCAGTCCCACAAGATCGATCTTCAGTCGCGCCAGCTCATCCATCAGTTTTGGCGACAGATCGAGATATTCGCGCATCGGCACCTGAATATTTTCAAGCACATTGAGCGCCGAAAACAGCGCGCCGTGCTGGAAAAGAACGCCCATCCGCATATCGATGGCCATTTTCTCCAACTCATTGAGGTGATCGATATTGCGTCCGAGAATCTCGATTTCGCCGGACTGCTTCTTGTTCAAGCCCAATATGGTGCGCATCAGCACCGACTTGCCCGATCCGGACGGACCGATGAAGCCCAGAACCTCGCCCTTGTAGACATCAAGGGACAGCTTATCGAGCACCGGCGACCGGCCGAACGAGACCGTCACGTCACGCACCGAAATCATCGGTATCGCCGTGTGGTGGCCGTCATCCTGCTGTGGTTGCGACTCTGCGTCGATACCGTTCTCCATATCTATTCTTTAACCGAGCCAAGCTTCCGACTGAACAGCCGATAGCGGCCATAGGTTCAGTTTTCTGTGTAACTGTGTCTCAAAGAGCCCAAACAAAACAACGGTCATATAAATCTCTAGAAATTTATCGCTGCGTAGAACATCGCGAACAGCCCATCAACGACGATGACCACAAAAATAGCCTTCACAACCGAAGCTGTAACACGGCGTCCAAGTGATTCTGCACTGCCGCCGACTTTCATACCTTCGACCGAAGCTAGAATACCGATGATCATCGCCATGAACGGCGCCTTGATCAAACCCGCGAAATAGGTATTCAGCGCCACGGCGTCATGCAGGCGGCTGATAAAGGCCTCTGGCGAGATATTGGAATAGAACCATGCGACGCCGCCTGCCCCAACCAATGCGGCAAGATTGGAGATGATGGTCAGCAGCGGCAGCACGATAACCAGTGCCACGAGACGCGGAAAGACCAGAACACCAACGGGATTAAGCCCGATGACGGTCAGCGCATCCGTTTCCTCGCGCATTTTCATCGAGCCGATTTCAGCAGTAATCGCGCTTCCGGAACGACCGGCAATCATGATCGCGGTCAAAAGCACGCCCAGTTCACGCAAGACAAGAATGCCAACCAGATCGACCACGAAGATTTCAGCGCCGAAATAGCGAAGCTGAAACGCGCCCTGCTGTGCGATGATCGCGCCGACAATCGTCGACATCAGCACGATGATCGGAATGGCGCCGACGCCCATGCGGTCCATCTGCGTCACGATCGCCGCAATCGGGATCCCGCTTCCGCGACCATATTTCAGCTGCGCACCGCGAATAGTGGCGCCCAGAATATGCATCGACATTTTGAAGTCTTCGTAAATCGAAACGACACCGCCACCAAGGGCCGCCAGAAAAGCGATGAAAAAGAACGGCTTTTTCGCACGGGGAACATCCAGCGCCCGCTCGACCGCCCCGCCAACTTCATCCATCAGCGGCGTCCAGGATTCGCGGAGGCCATCAAGCTGCACATCCGCCTTCTGGGTGACGAGACGTTGCCTCAGCCGCTCGACCAGCCAGGCGCCCGCCGTATCAAGGCCGGAAATGCCGGAAGCATCGATATGCGTGGATTGGCCGTCGCTAACTTTTTCGAGGCTGCGCATTTTGTCATCGACAAGATGGACGCTCTGCGAAACCCAGCGTCCGCTCAGGCGAACGAGACGCACGCCATCCTGATCGGCCACATCGATCTTTGGCGCGACATTCGCGGTAGCTCTTGCTTTGTCAGCAGTGTCGGTCAACATGGCAAACCTCATATACGAGTCGTAACACGACCGAAATACAGCGTATTGGAGCATCCGCCCGATGAATCAGACGAATACCCCAATTTCGCGCTCT
>JAEXXS010000225.1 GCA_023451915.1 Pseudomonadota bacterium
CGCAGTTTTGTGTGAGTCGTCCATTGTTTACTCGCTGATCGGCATTGTCTCGGCGGGTGAGTCCGCAGCGCTGGAATAGCCATGAGTGTCAGCCTCGAGAGCCAGAGTTCAACCGCCGAAGCCGCAGCTTCGGAGGGGAAGAGCAATTTTCGCATCATCGCATTGATTGTCGCGAGCGCCATGCTGATGGAACAGCTCGATGCGACGATTTTGGCCACGGCACTGCCGACCATGGCGCGCGATTTCAATGTCGGCGCGCCTTCCATGAGCGTTGCGCTGACGTCCTATCTGCTGAGCCTTGCGATTTTCATCCCGGCCAGCGGCAAGATCGCCGATCGCTTCGGCACGCGCACCGTTTTCCGCTTCGCCATTGCAATCTTCATTTTAGGCTCCGTGCTTTGCGCACAGGCGCCAAACCTGCCTTGCCTCGTCGCGGCGCGACTGCTGCAGGGCGCAGGCGGCGCGATGATGCTGCCCGTCGGTCGTCTGGTGCTGATCCGCTCCGTCGAGCGCAAGGACCTCATTGCCGCCATGTCGTGGATGCTGGTGCCAGCGCTGATGGGGCCTATCCTCGGGCCGCCGCTTGGCGGTCTGTTCGTGACATTTCTGGATTGGCGCTGGATTTTTTACATCAATGTTCCCATCGGCATTCTGGGTATGATTTTCGTATCGCTTTATATCGGTGAATATAAAAGCGAAACGCGTGAACCGTTCGATTTCGTGGGCCTGATCCTGTCGGGTATTGCGCTTGGTGCGCTGCTGTTCAGTCTGGAAACGGCGAGCAATTCCGAGGGCGGAAATTTTGCGCTGAAACTCTTTGTCGTCGGGGTTGTTTTCGGGGTCGCCACGATCATCCATTCGCGCCGCCATCCCGCGCCGATGCTCGATTTCTCTTTGTTGCGGATTGAAAGCTTCGGAACCTCGATGATTGCGGGGTCGATCACCCGCATCACGCAGGGCGCGCATCCCTTCCTGCTGCCGCTGATGCTTCAGATCGGCTTCGGCCTGTCGGCCGTGGCGGCGGGCAATATGGTGCTTGCCACCGCGCTCGGCGCACTAGCCATGAAAGCATTTGCGCCACGCATCATCCGGCGATTTGGTTTTCGGACGGCGCTCGTGGTCAACGGCATATTTTCGGCGAGCAGCTATGCAATCTGCGCCTTTTTTACACCGGAATGGCCGCACTGGCTGATTTTCACCGTGCTGGCCATGTCAGGCTTTTCCATGTCGTTCCAGTTCACCGCCTATAATACGGTGGCTTATGACCGGGTGGATGCAAAGCGGATGAGCTCGGCCAACAGCTTTTATTCGACTTTCCAGCAGTTGATGCTGTCGGTCGGGGTTTGTGTGGCTGCGCTCGTTCTGCATGCATCCATGAACTTGCATGCCCGCGACGTGCCCGTCATGTCCGATTTTTCGACGGCATTTCTCGTCGTGACCGGCATTTCGCTGACGGCGACCTTCTGGAACCTGCGTTTTGCCAAGAATGCTGGCGAGCAGATGCGGGGCAAGTAAACCGCAACAAAAAAGCCTCCCCGCCGCGTGTTCCCGGCAAGGAGGCTTTTGTTCAGATATGCTTCTTG
This sequence comes from Pseudomonadota bacterium, assembly GCA_023451915.1. The sequence continues at coordinate 1,584 of JAEXXS010000225.1, forward strand.
TGTCGGGTTCGATTATTCCTCGAACCAGATTTTTTCCGCGAGACGATAGCCGCTCATGTCGCCGCCGGATGGCGTCGGCGTAAAGCCCTTGATCTTGTCGGTTGCGGCTGCAAGATTGTCGGCAAAGAGCGGGATAAGCTCGCCGCCTTCATCCACCATGATCACCTGAATGTCGTGATAGATTTTCTTGCGCTTTTCCTCGTCCAGTTCGACACGGGCTTCGGCAAGCAGCTTGTCGAAGGCTTCGTTCTTCCAGGCGGTTTCGTTCCACGGCGCATCTGATTGCAGGATCATCGACAGCATGGCGTCGGCAGTCGGGCGAACGGCCCAGTTGGAAGCGACGAAGGGGCGCTTCAGCCAGATTTCATCCCAGTAGCCATCGGACGGCACGCGTTCCACGTCGATGGTGATACCAGCCTTGGCAGCTGCGGCCTGATAGACCTGCGCCGCGTCGACCGCGCCGGGGAAACCGTTTTCGGAAACGACCAGCGGAATATTGCCGCTATAGCCGGACTTCTTGAAGTGGAAGGCCGCCTTTTCCGGGTCGTAAGCACGCTGCGGAATGTCCTTGGAATAATACGGGTTCGACGACGAAATCGGGTTGTCGTTGCCGATTGAGCCGGTGCCGCCGAGAATGCTCTTCTGCAGTTCTTCGCGGTCAATGGCGTATTTCAGCGCCAGACGGACATCATTATTGTCAAACGGCGCCGTATCGACCCGCATTGGCAGGCAATACATGGTGTTTTCCGGCGTTTTCAGGATCTGCACGCCGGGACGCGATGAAACGAGGCCTACCGAACGAGCGTCCACGCGATTGACGACATGGACCTGCCCGCTCAGCAATGCGGCCATACGGGCGGTCGCGTCGCTCATGGCAATGGTTTCGACGGATTCGACATTGGCGCGATCCGACGCCCAATAGTTCGGGTTGCGGCGCGTCAGTGCCCGGACGCCCGGCTGGAAATCTTCCAGAATGAAAGCGCCGGTGCCGATACCCTTGTCGAAATCCGCATCGAGCGGCGTGATACCAAGATGCACGTCTGTCAGCGCTGCCGGGAAGTCGGCATTGCCCTTATCGAGCGTGATTGTCACTTCATAAGGATCGGTCGCCTTCAATTCCGTTACAGCGAGCAGGAAGCCCTTGCCCCCGGAATTGCTGTTTTCGCCGCGATGATGGTTCAGCGAATAGATGACGTCCTCGGCCTTCAATTCCTTGCCGTTGTGGAACTGGATGCCCTTCTTGAGCTTGAAAACCCACTGCGATGCATCAGGTTTGGTCGCCTCCCAGCTTTCGACGAGCGCACCGTAAAGGCGACCGTCCGGGGTTGGTTCAAGCAGGGTGTTGAAGAGCTGAAAACCCACCGAATACATATAGGCTTCTGGATAATAAGCCGGATCGAGCCGGTCTGAACTCGACGCCGTGTCGAGACCCATAATCAGATGGCCGCCCTTGCGCGGGGTGGCGTCTTGCGCGCGCGCCTGACCGGGCATCCAGAAGCTGCCGGTCGCGCCAAGCGCCAGCGCGCTGCCTGCTCCAAGCAAAAACTGACGGCGATTTGGGGAAAGAGAGTTCGGGTTGTGATCCGACATGGCGGGTACTCGCATTTTTATGAATTGGGCCTGTGAGGCAGGCGTACTCTTGGGTTCCGTTCTATCGGGACCGCCGACTGTGTTCGTGGTAATTTTTTCTAATTTCTACGCAATTTCTGTAATAATTTTCAGTAGCCGTCATCATAATCCTGCGTGAGGCGTTTTGTTGAAGCCGAAGATCGAAGCTTTTCTAATCTATTGAAAAGATGGGCAGAAAAACATTTGAGAACGCCAGCCAGCGCAGGCGGGGATCGGGCGCTCAAGTAAAAAAATCTGACCAGTCCGGCAAGGAAAGTAAGAATTTGATCTTAACTTAAATAAGTAAGTATCGATTCTTTGACATTCTGCCGCTAAACTCCCTTCCCAATATGGGCGCGAGCACGTGCCGAACACCGCGAATGACGGGTTTCGGTAGAATGCGTGTGCGACAATAAAGAGTTAGAGCGCCGATCCGGCACTGTCGGGTCGAAAGCGCTTTACAGGGGTGCGGAGCTAATCTTGGAACTAGACCAGAACACGCTATTTTTCGCGGCGGGCTTATGTTCGCTTGCGGTGGCGCTGACGATTTTGAGCGTCTGGTATCAGAACCGGATGGACAGATTTCTGCTCTGGGGTTGCCTCGGCATGATCCTGCTCGGCGCGGGCGCTGTGCTCAATTATTCCGGTCTTCTGGCGCTGGTTCCGTCACTGGTGATTGCTTTAAGCGTCATGACGGTGGGTTTCGTTTTGCTGTTTGTCGGTGCACGGCAGATATCCAGCCATCCGGTGAACAGGAAACAGCTCGTCGCGTTTTCGATCATAGCGATTGCCGCTATTCTGGCTCCGATTATCCTGGGCGTTGCCGGTATCGGCATCGCCCTCTTTAATTTTATTGCGGCATTTCTGCTGTTCATTACGGCAAGGGAATATGTCTCAGTCTATGAGGAAGCGCCGGTTCCTGTGGTCGGGATGATGACGCTCTATCTGCTGACCGCCATATCGTTTTTACTCTGCGGTTCCGTCATTGTTTTTGGGCGGCAATGGACGATGACCAGCCTGCCAAGCAATCTGGCTGAAGATTTCAACGCCATCATGGCGATCATCGGTATTACGGGGATTGGGGCGCTGTCGCTGACCTTTACGCAGTCGCGTGTGACCCGCCGCCATGCGAACGAGGCGCGCACGGACAGCTTGACGGGATTGCTCAATCGCCGGGCGCTTTACGACAGTCTGGCTGTCGACGGGATGCGCATCGGCGATTCCGTTATTGTGTTCGATCTGGATGCCTTCAAGTCGATCAATGATAGCCACGGTCATACGGTCGGAGATCGGGTATTGCTCGAATTTGCAGCCATTATTCGGTCCCATGCGGGGCAGGGGGCGCTTATTGCCCGCATCGGCGGCGAGGAATTCGTGCTTATTCTGCGACAGATGTCCAACGTGAATGTTCTCGCGCTCGCCGACAAAATACGCAAGGCTTTTGCAGCAGCCTCGTTCGACACGATGCAAGCGCCATTCAGCACGACCACCAGCGCCGGTATCGCCTTTCTCACGGCGGCAGATGCCGGGTTTGAGACGGTTTTTCATCGCGCCGATGCAGCACTTTATCGCGCCAAGGATCTGGGGCGTAACCGTATCTGTACGGAATTGCAGATCGTGGCCTGATTGTTCCTTCCAAAATGGAAGGGATTAGCGTTACTTACCGTGGGTCATCAGCGGGCGTTTTCTTCGACACTATACGCTTCCCGCACTTCACGAGATCATCAAGGATAGACGCCATGCTGGTAGATGGAAAATGGACGGAAGACTGGCAGCCGGTCCAGGCCAAGGACGAAAAAGGCGGCTTCGTGCGCCAGATTTCCGGCTTTCGCAACTGGGTCACCCCGGACGGTAGCGCGGGACCGACCGGCGAAGCGGGTTTCAAGGCGGAAGCCGACCGCTACCATCTCTATGTCGCCTATATCTGCCCCTGGGCCTCGCGCACACTGATCGCGCGCAAGCTGAAAGGGCTGGACAAGCTCATTTCGATGTCGGTCGTCGAGCCGGCGCTGACCGATCAGGGCTGGCGCTTTGGCGACTATCCGGGGTCCAACCGCGATAGTCTCAATGGCGCAACCTATATGCACGAACTTTATACGAAGGCCGATCCCCATTTCACGGGACGCGCTACCGTGCCGGTGCTTTGGGACAAGCAGACGAAAACCATCGTCAACAATGAATCCGCCGACATTGTGCGCATGTTCAATACCGGTTTTGGCGATCTCGCCAATAACGATATCGACCTTTACCCAGAGGCGTTGCGCGCCGACATCGATGCGCTGAACGAGCATATCTATCCAAGCCTGAATAATGGCGTCTATCGCGCGGGCTTCGCCACCACGCAGATTGCCTATGACGAAGCTTTCCGTGATGTGTTCCGCACACTTGATGAATTGGAAGCAAGGCTTTCGGGCGAGGGGCCGTTCCTGTTCGGTGAACAGTTCACCGAAACGGATATCCGTCTCTTTGTAACTCTGGTGCGCTTCGACGCGGCCTATCATGGCCTCTTCAAGTGCAATCTGCGTCGACTGGTTGATTACGCGGCGCTCAGTGCCTGGCTGACGCGGGTTCTAGATATTCCCGGCATCCGCGAAACGGTCAATATTGATCATATCAAGCGCGGCTATTATTCGATCAAGGCGCTGAACCCCACAGGTGTCGTGCCGCTTGGCCCTGATCTGCCTGGACTGGCCCCGGTTCATGTTTGAATGTGGTCGGACCCGCTTCCGGTCCGTCACATGAACAGGAGATCGACTTGCGCCTCGAACATCGTGGCGGTGTCGATCTGGTTGTCCTGCCCAAGAAGGCCGTTATGGACGATGCCCATCCAGACGGGTGCGGTCAGCAGATGCGGATAGGTTTTCAGGATCGCGTCCTTTAGCTCCCCGCGTTCGGCGGCGACGTCGATCAACCATCGTATCCGGTCCAGGAAAGGCTCGTAGACTTCGGTGCGATAAACTTCCGTGAGATAAGGAAAGGCATGGCCCTCGGCGAGCACAAGCCGCGCGACGGTCGCTCGTCCCTTATCCTCAATGGTCCGCATCACCGGGATCATCGTCCGTTTGCAATAGTCGGAAACGCGTTCATCCGCCCTGATTGGAAAGTTTTCAATCTCACCGAGCGGGTTGGTCACGATATCACGCACAATGCCCGCGAAGAGATCTTCCTTGGTGTCGAAATAGCGATAGGCCGTGCCCTTGGCGAGGCTCGCACGCTCGGCGATGCCCGCCATGGTCGCATTGGCGTAGCCCTTGTCGAGAAACTCCCGCATGGCGGATCGGATGATCTGTTTGCGGGTGCGCGCCGTCTTCTCAGGGCTGGGGCCGCGCGTTCTGGGAATTCCGGTTCCTGTGCGAGGCTGAGCCTTCTGCGCTTGAACGCGATTGGTCTTCGGATTGCTGACCATGGCTGTCATCCTCTCAATAT
>JAEXXS010000230.1 GCA_023451915.1 Pseudomonadota bacterium
TCCACTTCCACCACGCGCACCTTCACCACGTCGCCTGCTTTCACCACTTCATGCGGGTCCTTGATGAAGCGGTCGGCCAGTTGCGAGACATGCACCAGACCATCCTGATGCACGCCGATATCCACGAAAGCGCCAAAGGCTGCCACATTGGTCACGGTGCCTTCCAGCATCATGCCGGGTTTCAGGTCCTTGATATCATCGATGCCATCGGCAAAGGTTGCTGTCTTGAATTCAGGACGCGGATCGCGGCCCGGTTTGTCCAGTTCGGCGATGATGTCGCGCACGGTCGGCAGGCCGAAACGTTCGTCCACGAAAACACGCGGGTCCAGCGCATTGAGTGCTGCGCTGTCGCCCATCAGCGACCGCACATCGCGACCGCAGGCGGCAACGATCTTTTTCGCCACGCCATAGGCTTCCGGGTGAACTGATGAAGCGTCGAGCGGTTCAGCGCCGTTCGGAATGCGCAGGAAGCCCGCGCATTGCTCGAAAGTGCGGGTGCCGAGGCGGGCGACTTTGAGCAGTTCCTTGCGGTTTTTGAACGCGCCTGCGGCATCGCGATGCGCCACAATGGCTTCCGCAATCGATGTGCCAAGACCCGATACGCGCGCAAGTAGCGACGCGGACGCCGTGTTGAGATCGACGCCGACCGCATTCACCGCGTCTTCCACCACGGCGTCGAGCGCACGAGCGAGGCGGATCTGATCGACGTCATGCTGATACTGGCCGACGCCAATGGATTTTGGCTCGATCTTGACGAGTTCGGCCAAAGGGTCCTGCAGGCGGCGTGCGATGGAGACCGCGCCGCGCAACGACACATCAAGTTGCGGAAATTCTGCGGCAGCAGTTTCCGATGCCGAATAGACCGATGCGCCCGCTTCCGAAACGATGACCTTCAGCGGTTTCGGCGCTGGCATATCCGACAGCATGTCCACGACGAGACGTTCCGTCTCGCGGCTGCCGGTGCCATTGCCGATCGCGATGAGTTCTATTCTGTGCTTGCGAACGAGGCTGGCGAGTTCCGCCTGCGTGCCCCGCACATCGTTTTTCGGCGGGAACGGATAGACTGTAGTGGTGTCGAGCAGCTTGCCCGTGCCATCGATCACGGCCACCTTGACGCCGGTGCGGATGCCCGGATCGAGGCCCATCGTGGCGCGGGAACCTGCGGGTGCGGCCAGCAGCAGGTCTTTCAGATTGCGCGCGAAAACATGGATAGCTTCTTCCTCGGCGCGCTCGCGCAGGTCGCGCATCAGGTCGAGCGAAAGTGACAGTGAGAGCTTCACGCGCCATGCCCAGCTTGCCACTTCCATCAGCCAGCGGTCGCCCGGCAATGTGCCGCCAATGGCATAGGCGGCGGCGATCTTGCGCTCGACCGGTTTCACAGGTGAGGTGTCGTCGGCGTCGATTTCAATGTCGAGCGACAGAAAATCCTCATTGCGTCCACGCAGCATGGCAAGCGCACGGTGACCGGCGACGGTGGCCCAGCGTTCGGAATGATCGAAATAATCCGAGAATTTTGCGCCTGCCTCCTGCTTGCCCTCAACGACACGTGAGCGCAAAATGGCGCGGTCCTTCAGATAGTTACGCAGATTGCCGATCAGTTCGGCATTTTCCGCAAAGCCTTCGGCGATGATGTCGCGCGCGCCATCGAGGGCTGCTTTCACATCGGCAACGTCGCCGGTGACATAGGATGCAGCGATTTCGGCGGGCACGAGGCTGCGGTCGGTGAGGATCGCCTCGGCCAAAGGTCCAAGCCCGCGCTCACGGGCGATTTCCGCGCGGGTGCGGCGCTTCGGCTTGTAGGGCAGATAGAGATCTTCCAACTCAGCCTTGGTCTGGACATTGGCGATCTTCAATTCCAGTTCGGGCGTCAGCTTTTCCTGGCTGCGGATCGATTCCAGAATGGATGTGCGGCGCGCTTCCAGTTCACGCAGATAGGCGAGGCGTTCGGAGAGCTGGCGTAACTGCGTGTCATCGAGCCCGCCGGTGACTTCCTTGCGGTAGCGCGCGACGAAGGGCACGGTTGCGCCTTCATCCAGCAGACCGATGGCGGCCAGCGCCTGCTCCGGCTTTGCGTTGATTTCCGCCGCGATAATCCCGGCAATGCGCTTGCTGTCGTCCGCCATCTTCATTCCAATCTCAAATATTTGCAGCGAACATAGTCGGATGTCCGTTCGGCGCAATCAAGGCGGTATCGATGTTCCACAGGAAAGGCGGCCGTTTGGCCGTTCACACGCATGTGAACACCTCGCCCCTTTTTAAATCGGGTTTGAGCGATATCTATATCGTGAAATGACGATATGCGACGGATCAGCGAGGTGATTGCAATGTCGGAAGTTCAATCGCTGGAGCGGCAGGCATCCTTGCCCGTACCGCTGGATGAGGTGCTGAAGGCGCTTAGTCATTCCGTGCGTCTCGACATTTTGAGCTGGCTCAAACAGCCGGAGAAACATTTCTCCGCTCAGCACATGCCCTTGGAGATGGGCGTGTGCGCGGGCCAGTTCGAACGGTGTGGTCTTTCCCAATCCACCGTTTCAGCCCATTTGTCCGTGCTGACAAAGGCGGGGCTGATAACGCCCCACCGCGTCGGTCAGTGGACGTTCTACAAGCGCGACGAAGAGGCGATTGCCGCCTTGATCGCAACCCTATCCGATCTTTGACCAACTTTTCCAACTTGAAGGAAATGCACTATGGCCACCTTGTTCGATCCTGTCACCGTCGGTGATCTGAAACTTGCCAATCGCATTGTGATGGCGCCGCTGACACGCAACCGCTCGCCGCGCGCCGTTCCGAATGATCTTAACGTCACTTATTACGAGCAGCGCGCAAGTGCCGGCCTCATCATCACCGAGGCAACGCCGATCAGCCATCAGGGTCAGGGCTATGCCGATGTTCCGGGCCTTTATTCGGCTGAACAGCTTGCTGGCTGGAAGCGGGTGACCGATGCCGTGCATACGGCAGGCGGCAAGATCGTCGTGCAGATGTGGCATGTGGGCCGTATTTCTCACACCAGCCTGCAGCCGAATGGCGGCAAGCCGGTTGCGCCGTCCGCAATCATTGCCAAGTCGAAGACCTATCTGGTTCATCCCGATGGCACGGGCGAATTCGCACCGACTTCCGAGCCGCGGGCGCTCGAAAAGAGCGAGATTGCAGACATCGTCGCCACTTATGCCAAGGCCGCCAAGGATGCGATTGAGATCGCCGGTTTCGACGGCGTCGAAATTCATGCGGCCAATGGCTATCTGATCGACCAGTTCCTGCGTTCGGGCAGCAATCACCGCACCGACGAATATGGCGGCTCGATTGAAAACCGTGCGCGCTTCCTGTTCGAAGTGGTCGATGCGATCACCAGGACGGTCGATGCAGGCAAGGTCGGTATCCGCCTTTCGCCGGTCACGCCCGCCAATGACGCCTCGGATTCCGATCCGCAGCCCTTGTTCGATTATGTGATCGACAAGCTTGCCGCTTACGGCCTTGCCTATGTCCATATTATCGAAGGTGCAACCGGCGGTCCGCGCGACTTCCAGCAGGGTCCGCAGCCTTTCGACTATGCGCATCTGAAGCAGGTCTATCGCGACGCTGGCGGTGATGCCGCCTGGATGGTCAATAATGGCTATGACCGCGAGCTGGCCGAGGAAGAAATCGCCAGCGGGCGCGCCGATCTGGTGGCTTTCGGCAAGCCGTTCATTTCCAATCCAGACCTCGTGCGTCGTTTGAAGGAAAATGCGCCCCTCAACGAGCTCGATCAGCAGCATATGTATGGCGGCGGCGCCAAGGGCTATACGGATTATCCGGCGCTGGCCTGATATTGAAAACGAAAAAGCCCGGTCGCGAGACCGGGCTTTGCTTTATGATACCTGAAGAGTTAGAGCCTTGCCCGCGTTGAACGCGGCGTGGCCAACAGCAGATTGGTTTCGCTGGCCTTGATACCAGGTACAAGGCGGATGCGGCGCAGCACCGCATCGAAATCGGTGAGGGTGGCCGCGCCAAGCTCGACCACCAGATCGAAACGACCATTGGTGGTGTGGACGGCGGAAATTTCCGAGAACCCGCCCAACGCCTTGACCACACGGTCGGCGACATGGCCCTCGATTTCGATCATCATGATGCCGCGCACCGGCAGGTCGACAGCGTCCGAGCGCAGGATGACCGTATAGCCCAAAATATCGCCTGAACGTTCCAGC
>JAEXXS010000451.1 GCA_023451915.1 Pseudomonadota bacterium
TGTAGTCTGACACCAGTTACTGGAATCTCTGGGAATATCCGGGAATAAGTGGGAACTGGCGGAAACGCCTTATTATTCAGGCATCTAAGCGGTGCCGAACAAAATTAGACTTTAGCACTTTTGACACGGCATCAAGCCGATCCGCGCCGATATCGTGGCCGTCGCGGCAAAAATAGACTTCGCTTCAGGAAACCTTCGGAAAACCTGTGAAGAGCCTTTAAGCCGTCTTCAAACCATTGAAAAATAACGACCTGCAACCCTTTAAGGGTTTTCCGTAAACTCGCCGAGAAACGGCAATTCTCGCCAGAAAATCCAATTTAGATAATCCCTGAACGGGATTATCTGGCTTAAAACTAACTTTTTCATGTAAATTCAAATAGTTAGGCAAAAAAATGAGTGGAGGAGATAATCCCGCTCACTTTTGGCGTTCATCACGCCTCCGCCATAATATCAATCGTGCTGCCGAACCGCGCAATCAGCCTCGGTTCCATCATGTCTCCAGACTCCGCATCGACCTTCACAGCATATGCAGCCACGCCGATAAACCGCGACGACATTGCTAACGCCAACTTCTCTGCGGCCTGCGCCGACGACGACTGGCGCATCTCACCCGTGGTAAGGCGCTTCTTCCTCTTTTCCTCCGTGAACGGAACCACGATAAATTTTTCAGCCAGAGACATATTTTTCTCCTTTCCCTGCACCCAAATATGTTCTCATTTTGTTCTACTGACAAAAAGAGTCAAGAGAGTTGGACGGAAGATAACTATGCCTTTCGTAGCAGAGACAGCACTTGCCCGATAACGGCTAGGTCTTCGGCCATATCCTTGCCGATAATCTCCGGTGGATAACCGTTCGCCTCGTTGTCGGAACGCAGTTCGAGATCGTTGTCCATACGCCAGTAGGCGCGTTTGACCTTCAGGCCGGTCCCGACACGGAACACAAATACCTCTTCGTCAACGATGTCCTGCTTGCTTTGATCGACGATCATAAAAGCGCCGTTCGGGATTGTGGGCAGCATGCTGTCGCCTTTGGCTTCCAGCATAACGCAGTTTTCAGGCTTAGCACCGATACTGCGGAGAAATGCGCGGCTGAAGGCTACGGTATTATGAATGCCATCTTCCTTTGGGATCAATCCGGTTCCTGCAGCTGCCTGCACATCATAAAGCGGGATTTCAACCATATCGACGCCCTCGGTCACCGTGGCCGATTCGCTGAACATTGCCCCTTCACCTGTAACAATCCAAAGAACGCTCGCCCCAAAGCTTTGTCTATATGCGTCCAACACTGATGCCGTTGGTTCTGTCTCACCCCGCTCGTAAGAAGCCAGAGTATTCTTACTAACACCCAACTGCACCGCAAAGCTGTCCCTTTCAGGATCGCCTAGCTTGCGTCGTAGTTCACGAAGTCGCGCCCCGAGCGGGGTTTTCGATGGGGCTTCAGGTCTGGCCAATAATTCACCAATTAAACCAACTTCCCAGTTTACAAAACCGAGTTTCTGGTTTAACCCTTTCTGTGTTCGCAGAATTATGCATCCCAAAAAAGGAGGCCGGACAGGGCCTCCCTTGTGGAAGGAATCCTTTATGCACCGTGTCATTGACGGCGGCAAGGTCAGCCGTGCCGAACGGCGGAGGCTTGCCGAAATTGCCCGCATTAAGAGCAAGCTAATCCTTGCTCAACTCACCCTCGTCAAAATCGACGAAGAATACGGACTGCCAACCGGCACCGCAGGCAACACGCTTTATGAGCCGCATGTTGCCGGTGAACGCGCCATCGCAGCCGCATTGAAAACTCGCCCGCATCTGCTGTGGTTTTCACGATACCACGCTGACGGACAGCGTCTCACTCCTCAACCTGCCGAAAATTACCGGAATGGACGCCGCGCTGGCGCCAGTGCCGAAAAACAGGTGGCAGCTTGATGGAAAGGGCAAGATTCAACGACGAAGAAGCGGCGCGCAAGCACGAGCAGCGGCGACGGGAATTTCGCAAGTCCAGCGTCAATCGTCTGAGCCCGAATAATATTGCATCACTTGCTCAGGATAGAGAGGGCTCACGCCTGCGCCCTTCGTCACCTGCCAGTCAATCTGCAATTTGCGCAAAGTGTAGAGTTCGGCTGGAAGCCCGAACCGCCTCTGCCATTCGTCGATTGTTTGCGAAGCTATTTCGGCGTGGTGCGTGATGGTTCCTTCTTCCTCATCCACTCGATCAGCGATGTTTGCGCCAGTTTCCATGCGCAAAAGCGCTCCAGCAATGTCGCTCTTGGCCAAAAGCCCTCTGGCCTCCAGCGCTGCAACCACTTCCAAAAGCAGCAAAGCGTTGACGCGCGCCTCGGCGAATGCCCGATCCGCAATGTCGTTCGATGTCGCGTTTTCCAACACGGTTTCCTTTCAGCCTGAGTTTTCGACCTCACTTTTCACCAAGTTCGGACATTCGCCAATGACGAAAAAGCGTTCCGAAATAGACCGAAATCCCTTCATCCCGGCCCGCGACACCGTGTGCCGAGCGGCTGACCTACTGCTCATTTTTAGTTTTGCGTTGGCAGGTGCGTCAGCCGCCCTCATTGCCCTCATCAACCATCTGGGAGCTGCCCAATGAACGCCCTGCTAAATCACATTCCTGTACCCTTTTTCGACCGCATTCCGCCTCGCGCCAAGAAAGCCCATCTGGAAGCCTTTGACAGCATCGTCGATCAGGGCCGGACGCTGGAAGGCGCTTACCGCTCCTTCGTCAATGCGTTGCGCAGCCTGAATGTCGATGGCCCGCACTTCTCCGAGTTCACCGACTGGTACTGGCGCGTTCGCACTGGACATGTAGACCGCCCTCATCCGTCCGAAATTTACTGCGCGTCCGAAGATGGCGATATGCCACTTGATCCTTATAACCCCCAAGTCAAAGGGCAGAAGGAAAGATCGCTCACGCGCTCTTATGCCATCGTAAAGGCGGCTCACGGGTTGTTTGAGGCGCAGTTGGCAGCAGGTTACAGCCCGCTTTCCATTGGCTTTGATGACGAAATCATTGCTGAAGCATTGCGCGAAGTTCTCAGCGATGCAGCCGACGCAACCGTGATGGATGCCGACGTTCACATGACCCCCGGCAACAAGGTCGCAGACCTGCTGCTGGGCGAAAGTTCAGACCACATCGACACCAAGCTTTTCGAGTGCCTCACCATGACGATGCAGGCGGAGCTTTGCGCCATTCTCGTCCGACAGGACCGCAGGATCACTAGCTAGTTTTGAGATCATCGCTCCAAGCCCCCGGAGCGATGAACGGTGCCGGGACGGCCCCCGCCCCCTCAACCCGCCGTCCCGGCATCCAGTCCGACACCAATTCGAGGTTTTCATGTTCAACCCTTACGATCAGAAACAGGTTTATGACGCCACGGTGCATGCCAGCCTGTGCGCCGTGCGCGAGGGTTTTCCGCACCTGACGATCCGCGACATCATTGACCCGCCGCATGAATGGTTCGACGCAGCCCTCGCGCGCCAGATCGTCATGCACATCGTCATTCGTGAATTTGGCTGGCCCAAGCGCCGCGTGGTCGAGATGGAAGAACGCTCCCGCGAAGCCATCAACCGCGCCCTGCGCACCATCGACAACCGTATGCGGCATGACCGCTTCGCCGGTCATTACATGACCATGGCTGAACGCGCCCGCACTCTTCTTTTTATCCGCTCCACCGGAGCCGAAGACAATTCCGAGGCAGCATAATGGCGACTTTCAAGACGATCCCGCTCAAGGAAATTCATATAGGCGAGCGCGCCCGTCCGGTTGATGAAGATCATGCACTGGCAATCGCAGCTTCTATGGCCGAACGCGGCCTTATCAATCCGATCACGGTCCGATCCACCCCTGCGGCCAATGGCGGCGAAACGCCTTACACGCTGGTTGCCGGTGGCCATCGCCATCGCGCTGCCGAACTCAACCAGTGGGATGAGATCGACGTGATTGTCGTATCTGCTGACGCTGCAGAAGCGCAGTTGATGGAGATAAGCGAAAACCTGTATCGCAACGAACTTTCCAAGCTCGACCGGGCGATCTTCGTTATGAAGTACCGCGAATTATACGAAGATAAGTTCGGGACAATCCAGCGCGGTGGCGACCGGAAATCAAAGGGTAATGATTACCCTTTGATTTTTACGCCCGGTCGCCAGCTTTCCGAGCGCGTTCAAGACCGGCTCGGTTTCGGAGCTGAAACCTATAAGCTCGTCACACGTATCGGCCAGAAGCTGCACCCGGCTTTGCGGCAGGCAGTGCGCGGCACCGATGCCGAAAACGATCAGAAATTGCTGCTGAAGCTCGCCGCAATGCCTGAAACCGAACAGGCAGGTATCGCGGCAGCGCTCAAGTTCGAACCGGACCTGAAGAAGGTTCTGGAGATGGACAAGCCCGCCAAGCCGCAGCCGAATGCCGATACCGTCGCGCTCGATGCGCTGAAGCGCGCATGGGAAAAAGCAGCGCCGGACGTTCGCGCACTCTTCCTCGACCATATCGGCGTGAATGCTGCCTTTCAGGAGGCTGCGGAATGAAGCGCGACCCCTTGCAAATGGACTTTTTCAGCGAACCGGCATTTCCGGTTCGCTCTCCGGTCCAGCAGATCGACCTTGACCGATATCGCGCCAAGATGAAGCGCGCCATGGCCCGCGCTATTCGCGAGTGCCACCATGATCGTCCGACGATTGCCGCCCGCATGTCGCTCTATCTCGGCGTCAACATCACCAAAGCCATGCTCGATGCCTGGACGGCGGAAAGCAAGCGCGCCCACGACATGACTGTCCCCCGTTTTGCGGCCTTCGTTCACGCCACCGAAGCTCCATGGCTTTGGGACGAAGCTGCCGGAATGCAAGGCGTCACTGTCCTCGTCGGCAGAGAAGCGCAACTCGCGGAAATTGGCCTGTTGCGTCAGGAACAACAACGAGTAGCGCGTGAGCTGAAGGCTCTGCTGTCCACCAATGTCGATGTCTCGAAAAGGGCACGTTCATGACAGAGTGGTTTTCAATCTCCGAACTCGCCGAACTCAGGCTTCCGATCCTCCCATCGTCCATCAGCAAAATCCACGACTTTGCTGATCGAAATGGCTGGAAAGATCATCCGACTTTGACACGTCTCGTCGCTGGCACCACCAAACCCGTTCGCAAGTTTCACGTATCCCTGTTGCCGTCACTCGCACAGGCGAAGCTCGCTCGTATTACTGCCGAGGACGCCGAACGTGCGGCAACCCGCGAGAAACGCAAGGCGCTCTACTGGCGCACCTTTGACGCCATGACGGACGAGCAGAAGCAATTCTGCCAGATGCGCTTCAACTGCATTACCGCCGTTGAAAATGCCATAGCAAGCAACGCCCATGCGTTCAGTCAGCCCAAGACGGTTGAAGACATATTGTCCGAGGTTCTTCCCCGTTACGGTCTGAAGAAGTCTCAATATTACGCCTTGCGCGCCATGCTGAACGGTGTTGACCGTGAGGATTGGCTTGCCGCGCTTGCACCGGCATATGCCGCGACCGGCGAAGTGAAGACCGTTGCAGAATGTCATCCGACCGCATGGGCCGTGCTCAAATCTGATTATCTGCGCCCGGAAGAACCGAAATTCAGCGCCTGCTACCGTCGCATGTCGGAAGCCGCGAAAAAGCACGGATGGGTACCGATCCCTTCGGAGCGGTCGCTCCGCCGCCGCATGGATATTGAAGTCGATAAGGCTGCGCAGATTTATGCCCGCAAGGGCAAGAAGCGCGCCGAGCAGCTCTATCCAGCCCAGACCCGCACGAAAACCCATCTGCATGCTTTGGAGATCGTCAACACGGACGGTCACAAGCTCGATCTGTTCGTCTGGACGCCTTGGAACAAGGACAAGCCGGAACGCGTCATTCTCCTCGGCATTCAGGATGTTTACTCCGGCAAGGTGCTTTCGTGGCGTCTTTGCGAGGCCGAAACTTGGCACGTTGTTCGCGCTTGCATCGGTGATGTCATCGAAGATTATGGCATCTTCGAACACATCTATATGGATAACGGTCGCGCCTTCGCTTCGAAGATGATTTCAGGTGGCGCGAAAAGCCGTAACCGCTTCAAGATCAGCGAAGACGAAGTTGCGGGCCTGCTGAAGACACTCGATATCGAGCCTCATTTCACCAAGCCTTATTCCGGTCAGTCGAAGCCGATTGAACGCGCTTGGCGCGATCTCGCCGAAGAGATTGCAAAACACCCTGCCATGTCGGGTTGCTATACGGGCAACAAGCCAGATGCAAAACCGGAGAACTATCGCGAGCGCGCAATACCGCTGGATGTTTTGCAGAAGCATGTCGCGGAGCGCATCGCAGAGCATAATGCCCGCACGGGTCGCCGCTCCGAAACCGCCGCAGGTCGCAGCTTCGACGAAACCTTCGACGAGAGCATGCGTCACCCGGCCACCATCATCCGCCGCGCTACCGAGGCGCAACGCACACTTTGGATGCTCGCCGCGAAGGTCATCACGGCCAGCAAGCGCGATGGCGCGCTCAAATTCAACGGCAACACCTACTGGTCCGCTGACCTTAACCAGTGGCTCGGCAAGAAGCTCACCGTGCGTTTCGATCCCGACCGGCTGCACGAACCCGTCAAGGTTTACGACCCGGAAGGCCGATTCATCTGTGATGCAGGCTGCACCGACAAGGCAGGCTTTAACGATAGCACTGCTGCGCATCAGCATGAGAAGCGCCGCCGCACGTTCAATAAGCGCACCAAGGCTTTGGCCGACATGAACAGGGAGTTCACGCCGATGCAGCTCGGCGAACTTTACGAGGATGCGCAGCCTTCCAAGCCCGCCGCGCCGGTTCGTCCCGCCATCACCCGCATCGTTACCGGCAATCTCGCCATCGAACAGGAGGAAATCACCGACGCCATATCCGACGACGAATTTGAAGCCCGCTTCCAGCGCGGTCTTTCGATCGTGTCAGGCGATAGCTCGATCATCCCATTCCCTGCCGGGAACAAGTCATCCGGCAAGTAACCGAAAATAGCATGAGCCGATTTGTAGTGAGTACGGTTCCAAAAAATAGGCCGGGAGAGCGTCCCGGCCAACAATTCAGCCCAAAAGGGCACCTGATGAGGAACCATTGTAATGATTGATATGACTGCCGCAACCTTAAATAAGTGGCATCAGCCCGAACCATCGCCGAAGTTCGTGGCGAAGCATTCTTCTGCCGATGTGGAAACGTGGCGCGAGCTGCGCCAGCGCGTTGTTGATCTGGCAGCGCTCCAAAGCTGGTCAAAGGCCGAAACGGGCCGTCGCATTGGCATGGCGGAAAGCACCTTTTCACAGTGGCTTTCAGGCACCCTTGATGGTGTTCTGGAGAACGCCAACAATCCGGTTTCCAAATGGTTGGAAGCTGTCGAAGAGAATGCGGGCATCGCATCCGGCCTTCCATCGTCTCCGGCATTTTTCCGCACCAAAGCGGCCGTCGAGATCCACGCAACCTTGCAGCTCGCACAAGTAATGTCCGGCGTTGTCACCATCACATTGGATGCGGGCAGAGGCAAAACTGAAGCTTGCCGCGCCTATCGCGACAGTCGTCCGCATGTCCACATGGTCACGCTGAACCCGAAGGTGAAGACGGTTCACGGCGCGTTGAACCTGCTGTCTCGCAAGCTTGGCATCCGCGTTTACAATCAGGCGGAGCTGGTGGAAACAATCGGCGAGCGCCTGTCACGCGGCAGTGAAGGCGCGCTTCTGATCATCGACGAGGCACAGCATGCAGATGCCGAGTCGATCAATCAGTTTCGCTACTTCTCCGATAACTTCAAAGTCGGCATTGCCATCGTCGGCAACGCGGAAATCGGACGGCGCATGTCGCAGGGCGGGAATAATTCCGCCAGTCGTGATCAGATTGTCAGCCGCGTCGATAAAAACCTCAAGCGTGATCCCGGTCGCGCCGAAGATGTCCGTGCCTTCATCGAAGCGTGGGGCATCAGCGAGCCTTCTTGCGTCAAGTTCCTGACAGGCATCGGCATGAAGGGCGGCGCACTTCGCCAGATCGACCGCACGATCAGGATTGCACATCTGCTTATCCACGGCAGCGGTGAGACGCTTGAAAAGAAGCATCTGGAAGCTGCGTGGAGAAACCGTGATGTGGAGGATCTGTGATGTCTTCCGAGAAGCTCCCTTCGCTTCCCAGCGGTCTCAAAGCCTTGGTTGATAGGTTCGAACAGTTCAATGGCATTGCCGACACCGAAGTGTTGCCGATGACGGGCGAAAACGGGCGCACATGTCTCGCGCTCGTCCGCATGCTCTATCACCTTGCCCTAATCCAAGAACGGGAACTTGGCGCATTGCGCATATTGGTGGGCGATGCTTCCGGGCAGCAACCATCCGGCCAACAACCTACCAGTGACGGCAACGTCGTTCATTTCCCCCGCAACACCCGCCTCAAGCCCAAGCTCGTAAAAACCCCGGATAGCGATCCAGCCTGAAACCCTCCCAGAAGGAAACACCAAAATGAGCATTAGCATTTCACCGACTATCCCCACCGAAGAAATCAGTGGCGTTCCTTACGTGAATAAGGGCAAGGGCGAGATGATTGCATTGTCCGCAATCAAGCCGGAACATGTCGAAGAAGACGAGCTGGTCCGCCGCCTGACGATAAAAGCCGCCAAGGTCAATGAGGCTCTCGCCGCTTTACGCGCCGAGGTTTTTGATGAGGTCATGGCCTATCGCGAATTGTTGGCCGAAAAATACAACGTCAAACGCCGTGGTACGAAAGGCAACATTACGCTCACCACCGTTGATACAAGCCTGAAGCTGGCCATTCAGGTTTCCGACACGCTGACATTCGGCCCAGAACTGGAAGTCGCAAAAGATATCATTGACGGCTGCATCCGCCGTTGGTCGCAAGACTCCAACGACAATATCCGCGCTCTTATCGATCAGGCTTTTCAGGTCGATAAGCAAGGCAAGCTCAACACAGATCGCATTCTCAGCCTCAAGCGTCTGAAAATCACCGATGAAACCGGCGAGTGGGAAAAAGCCATGACGGTGATTTCCGATTCAGTCCGCGTCATGGCTTCTAAGGAACATGCGCGCTTCTATTCAGTCGATAAGGAAACGGGCAATGCCTCCCGTATTCCGCTCGATCTGGCAAACGCGTGAGGTGCTGGTATGAGCAATCATCCTCAAACAGCCACCTGGACGAATGATCGTAAGCAAATCGTCGCCAATCTTCTGCGCGAGGGTTATTCGGCAGGAAAGATCAGCACGGATCTTGGCGTCAGCCGTTCGGCTGTCATCAGTGTCGTTCATCGCGATCCTGCCCTGCGCGAGATTGGCTTTGCCCGTTCTGCTGCCCGCGCTAAGAAGCTTGCTATTGAGCCGTCTGCTCGGAAATCGGCTCTGATACCTGCATCGCGCGCCAAGCCGTCACGAAACGTGGCTACGCCTGCTCCTGCCATTGTGAAACCTGCCGAACTATCTGTTGTTGAGATTGTTTACGAAGAAATCGCGCCGGACCCCGCCGTGGTTCACGGCTTTGCGGCACCCGACCCGTTGGCTTTGCCGCTGGCCGATCTGAATCGCAACCAGTGCCGATTTGTGGTCAATAACGCCGCCAAGGGCGAACAGCACCTTTTCTGCGGGCATGAGGTCAGACCGGGCAAGTATTATTGCCCGGATCATTACCGTCGCATGTACCAGCCCCGTCAGAACGCAGGAGCATGACCATGGCTGTTGCTTATTGCTGGCGCGGTGGCGACATCCAGATCAGTCGCCGTTTACCAAAGGGCGCTCTGAAACTTGGATCGGCCCACGGCACTCGTCTGAAGAAGGCCATCTCCGTATGTGCTCGCCACTCCTATGACGGCCACACCTTGTTAGTCCCGGGTATTCCTGAAGCTGACAGTGACACCGACGCTATGGAGGCCGTGCAGCGTTTCCGCGAGCAGCTTTCTCGCCGTTTGGAACGTAAGAAGAAGAAGGGAGAGCTATTGTGAGCGCTATCGCCAAAATCAATATCGGCAAGCAGCAGCTCGGCCTTGATGAAGACACCTATCGCGAATTGCTATTCCGCGTCACCGGCAAGGTTTCATTGCGAGCTATGTCCAATAACGAGCATCAGCTCGTGCTTGCGGACCTTTGCGCGAAGGGCTTTAAGCCCGCTTCAAAGGGAGCCGGAAAAGGCACCCGGAAGCGCCTTGAAGGAAAATTTGCACCCAAGCTGCAGGCGCTTTGGATAGCAGGCTTCAACCTCGGTGTTGTTACGAATGGCTCGGACGAAGCTCTGATCGCATTTGTCAAACGGCAAACGGGTCTCGACCATATCCGTTTTCTGCACGATCCCGCTGACGGCTATAAGGCTGTCGAGTGCCTAAAACGATGGCTGAACCGCGCAGCTGGCGTCAGTTGGGCCAAAGATGCGCTTGTGCCCGATTGGGCAAACCAACCATACGGTCAGATCGTTCTCGCACAGTGGAAGATTCTCACAAAAGGCGACCGCACGAACGGAGAGCGGGTTTCCGAAACCGCTTGGGCAATCTGTGGCTATGACGGCAAGCCCATGCTCAACGACCTGAAGCCCAAGGAGTGGCAGAAGGTCATGAATGAGCTTGGTGAGCGCATTCGCAAGGTAGCTGGATGATGTCGCGCCGCGCCCCCGCCATTCCCGGCATGCCTCTCTTGATCTGGACAGAGCTTGCGGAAATCGGACGGTTGGAGGCGCAGCGTCAATCACTTGGAACACGAATAGCGGCTTTGCGGCCGCATTCCCATCGGCGGGTCGAACTGGAGGCAAGGCTCCGTGATCTCACCGCTACACAGCTGAAGATTGAAGCCACAATTCGAGGGAAATCATGAGCAGACGCCGTCGCAGGAAAACCAGCTACAAGCTGAAAGTAAATTGGGAAATCATGCAAAAACTGGCTTCGGTCATGACCACACAATACGGAACACCTATGGACGGATACTCACTTCATACGTCCTCCGGCGTTTGGCGTAAGGCTGATGGTTCCTTCACGTTCCGTTTGGTCTACCGCAATTCAGATGCGGGGTCTGCACTTCGCAACCAAGTGCTTACCGTGCGGAATGTTCGCATCGATCTCGATGCGGCGGAGGCATAGCCGTGACGCAACTGCCTGACCGCGCATGGATGA
This sequence comes from Pseudomonadota bacterium, assembly GCA_023451915.1. Next base: position 11,103 of record JAEXXS010000451.1, read on the forward strand.
CGCCGCTCTTGAACCGTATCGCCGATGTTGCCGGTGAACGTGCGGCGCTTATCCTCGCCCGCGAAAAGGCTTGCCAGAAAATCTATATTCCAGTCGATGTCACTGATGATCATTGGCTGGTCTCTCTTATCGGCGTTGACGCCGCCAAAGCACTGTGCGAGCTATTTGGCGGGAATACGCTCGAAATTCCTCCAGCGCTTGCTGGTGACAAACGTCGCCGTGCGATGGCGATTGCCGAAATGCTTGATAAAGGTTATTCAACCAACGTGATCGCCCGTTCGCTTGGCATTACGCATAAGACGGTCCAATTGCACCGTCGAAAGACCGATAGCGGTCAAGGTACTCTGCTGTAGCTGTCTGCCCTGTGGTAAAGTTACAGTTTTAACAAAGCAGAGCCTCCCCCCCAATAGTCCAGTCAACGAGATGTAATCTTACACCCTTGACAGGACTTCAAATGACCTTCGACGAATGGCTGATCGAACGCCTGCGCGCTGCTGGTGCATATGCTGGCACCATGGACGGCGCGCACGGTCGCGAAGTTATTGCTGCTCTTGAGCGCTTCCAGCGCGCCTATAACCTGCCGGTCACGGGCAAAGCAGATGCCGACACGATAGCGGAACTGCGTATTGTAAAGCGGTCTGGCGAAAGTGGTGCAAAAACCTACGGTACGGCCCCGGCAACGCCCAAGGAACCTGTCTGGATGCGTGAAGCGCGTCGGTTCTTGGGGCAGAAGGAAATTCCCGGCCCGAAATCCAATCCTGTCATTATGGGCTGGGCCAAGCGCTTTGGCGGCTGGATTGCCAGCTATTTCACAGATGACGATATTCCGTGGTGTGGTCTTTTTGTCAGCCATGTCATTGCGATCACGTTGCCGAAAGAGCCGCTCCCGACAAACCCGCTTGGTGCTTTGAACTGGCGCAAATTTGGCAAGGAAACTCCGGCTTGTCTTGGTGCCATCCTCGTCTTCAGCCGATCCGGTGGCGGACATGTGGGCATCTATGTCGGCGAAGATCAGACCCATTATCATGTTCTTGGTGGCAATCAGAGCAACATGGTCAATGTCACCCGCATTGAAAAGTCTCGCCTTGTGTCGGGCGGTATTCGCTGGCCGAAAACTGGTGAAGCGCCAATCGGCGGCAAGGTGATGCTTTCGACGGCCGGAGTGCCCGTTTCCATGAATGAGGCATGACATGGACCATGCTTCAAAACCATCTTACGGCACGTCCAAGCGCTATTTATGGGGTTCTTTTTGGGCTTCTTGGGGGTTGCTTTACCTGATCGTATTTGGCGCGCTGTTTGGATCGAACGATCTTTCCAGCATTGCGCCGGTCGCGTTTCCAGCTCTTGTTGCGCTGATTGCGGGCATGCTCGGCGTACACCGTCATTACGGCAGCAAGGATTTCGAAGCCACCTGTTCTGATCGGTTTCCGCCGCCACCGGCTTATCCAAATGGAGAAGCACCGGATTTTCAGGAAAGGCCGACGCCATGATCTCGTCGTTTCTTTCCAGCCGTGCCGCTCCTATCGTTCTCGTCGCTTTGCTGTTCGCGGTTTTGCTTGCATGTGCGGGTTTGGGCGGCTGGCGAACAGTTTCGATCATACAGACGATGATCGAAGACCGCGTGAGCGCGGCAGAAACCGCACGCGATGCGCATTGGCAATCCGCCATCGACAAAGCCAATGCCGCAGCGGCGCAGAACATCATTGCGCAGATGCGAGCCTCAGTCGCCGCTGATCTGGCAGCCCGCGAAGAAATCCAGCGCCTCAAAAGCGAAGTATCACAGTTGGAGACTAAGAATGAGGAACTGCCGGATTCTGATGGCAGCGGCATTGGCGCTGATCGTTCAAGGCTGCTCAACCAGCCGTACTACGGAACCAACACCGATGGTGCGCACTGAAATGGTCAGGCCAACAATTCCAGAAACAGCGCAACGGCCCTGCGACCCACCCGTGAAATTGCCAGAACGTGCTCTGTCCGCAAAGGAGCTGACGCCGTTGTGGGGCAAAGACAGGGCAGCACTTGCATCTTGCGAATTGAGCCGCGCCGCAGCCGTTGCTTCGTTGGCCGGGATTCCTGTCCCACAGGAGCGCCCACAGTGATTTTCGGAAACGATAAGCAGCTTGAACTTGCTGAAGAACGTGCCGAGCAGGAACGGGAACGCGGGATTAGAGCTGCGCAACAAGCCCTTCTTCAGGAGGGACGCGCTGACTGCATGGCCTGCGGTGCCGAGATCGAACCGGAGCGCCGTGAAGCCCTGCCATCTGCCCGGCGCTGTGTCGAATGCCAGACATTGTTTGAACGAAGGAAGTCGCGATGAGCCCCGCCGAAATATCAGCATATGTCGGCGTCGCACTGGGCGTCATCGGGCTTCTGGGCCATCTCAAGGGCTGGATCAATAGTGGTGAAAAGCAACTGAAGGACGATGTCAGCGCACATACCACCACGCTGACAGACCATGACCGCCGCATCCAAACGCTCGAAAACGAAATCAAACATCTGCCGGATCGTGAATCACAGCATCGCATGGAAATCTCGCTTGCCGAGATGAACGGCCGGTTTGCCGCGCTGGAAGAAAAACTGAAGCCGATAGCTGCGACCAGTGAACGGCTGCATGAACTTTTGATGGAGCAAGCTAAGAAATGAATAGTCTTGGCATCGACTATGCAAAGAAAATCCGGGAAGACGCTCGTCTGGTGATTTTGAAGGCGCTGGCTGAACAGATCAATGAGAGCCTTGCCAGCAACATTCTTCAGGATCTCGTGTTGCCACGCTTTGCCATCCGACAGGATCGCGCATGGGTTCACACTCAGCTTGATTTTCTAGCCAATCTTGGCGCGATCACTTGCACAGCCGAAGGCAGCGTTAAAGTCGCCACCCTTACCAGCATGGGCCGTCGCCATCTTGATCGCGACATTGCCATTGAAGGCGTAACGCGTCCTTCTCGACCGGGTGAATAGCCATGGCGAAAGGTCGGGGTCGCCTGAATTCCATCCAGTTGCTGCCACAGGAATGCAGTGACATTGTCATTTGGGCTGCTGGCGAATTGCAGGCGATGCAGCGTTCACAGCAAGATGTGTATGAGGAATTTGTTTGCAGGCTTCAGGAGCGGCAGCGCGAAAGCCGTGGCGAACTTGATATCCGCATCCCATCCAAGTCCGCTTTTAATCGTTACTCCATCGATCTGGATGCAACGACCCGCGACCTCAATGAAGCTCGTGAGATGGCAACAGCGGTGCTGGCGGGGCTTGATCATAGTGACGGCGACGACATTACCAAATTCGTAGGTGAAGCCATCAAGGCGGCGGTAATGGCAACCCTGCGCGCGCAAAAGGGCAAACTCAATCCAAAGGCGCTTTTAGAGCTTGCGAACACTATGCGCATGATTGCCATGGCGCAGGCCACTTCGAGCACGCATCGTCAGAAACTTGAAGCCGAGCTGACCGAAAAGACGAAGGAAGCCGTGAAGACGGTCGCGAAAGCCAAGGGTCTCACTTCTGACGCCGCTGATGAAATTCTGGATCAGATTCTTGGGGTGAGCAAATGAGCGCGCCGATTACGCAGGAACAGTGGGCGGAGATCCGCAGACTATCGAAAGACGCCGTGCTGGAGAAGGTCGAGCGCCGCAAGGCGCTCTTGCCATACCAGCAGCGCACTGTCTCGCTTTGCATGAGCGTTGCCGCATGCCCGGTGTTGTTCGTAGAAAAATCCCGCCGTATCGGTCTCACATGGGCTTGCGCCGCATATGCCGTCATTCGCGCCGCTCTCGCCCGCGATGCTGGCGGCATGGATTTTATGTACATCTCCTATAGCCAAGAGATGACTCGCGAATTTATCGATGCTTGCGCCATGTGGGCACGGCATTTCTCGCATGCCGCTTCCGAGATGGAAGAGTTTGTTTTCGACGACAGCGATAAGAATGGCGAGCGCTCCATTCAGGCGTTCCGGATTAAGTTCGCGTCGGGCTTTGAAATCATCGGCCTGTCATCGGCCCCGCGCACTCTGCGCGGCAAGCAAGGCGTCGTCATGATCGACGAAGCGGCCTTCGTCGATGATCTGGAGCAGCTCCTGAAGGCAGCATTGGCATTCCTGATGTGGGGCGGACAGGTCATCGTCTGTTCCACCCATGACGGCTTTGAAAACCATTTCAATGAGCAGATACAGGACATTCTTGCTGGAAAGCAGGATTACAAGCATCTGCGTATCGACTTCGATGAGGCGCTGCATGATGGGCTTTATGAGCGCATCTGCCTTGTCACGGGCAAGGAATGGTCGCCGGAAGGTGAAGCCCAATGGCGCGCCCAGATCGTCAAGTTCTACGGTTCGGGCGCTGACGAAGAATTGTTCTGCATCCCATCACAGTCATCCGGCGCGTATCTCTCCCGCGCCATGATTACGGCCTGCATGAAGGACGATATCGAGCTGATTCGCTGGAAGCCGGTTGATGGCTTCGTGGACTGGTCGCTTGAATTGCGCACGGCAGAGGTGGAAAAGTTCTGTCGCGAGCAACTCTATTCGCATGTCGCTAAGATGGACCCGCTGTTGCGCTCCGGCTTTGGTCAGGACTTTGGCCGGTCAGGTGACGGCTCGTTTATCCATCCTTTTCAGGTTCGGCCCGACCTGAAGCTAACAACGCCGTTCATGCTGGAGCTGCGCAACGTTCCGTTTGATAGCCAGAAACAGATTATCTTCTGGCTTCGAAACAAGATGCCGCGCTTTTTTCATGCTGCATTCGACGCCACCGGCAACGGTGCGTCTCATGCCGAAGCGGCGCGTCAGGAATGGGGTCCGAACTACGTTTCCGAGATCAAGCTCTCCCAGAGCTGGTACATGCTCAACATGCCGAAGATGAAGGCGGCATTTGAAGATCGCGATTTCGAACTCGCCAAGCATGATGACGTGCTTGCCGATTACCGCGCCGTAAAGATGACCAAGGGCATCGCCAAGGTTCCGGACAATGCCCGCACAATGGGTACGGATGGATATGAGCGCCACGGCGAAGCGGCCATTGCTGGTGCGCTTGTGATCTATGCCAGCGAACAGGGCAGCGGCGAGATCGGCGGCTCGACCACAGGCACTGAGCGCCCCAGCTCGAAAATTTCAGAAGATTTCAGCGGAAGCTTCGGCGGCGTGGAAGCGCGCGCGGATCTGTCCGGCTTTGTGAGGATGTGACATGGCTGTCCCTATTATTCCAGAGATCGCGACCGCACAGTCCGATCCTTATGTACCTAACTACACCGGCTTGCTTCAACCAACCGACGAAGTGCTGGTGAGCCGTGGTGGCGCATCGGCAATCAAAATCTATGACGAAATCCGCCGTGATCCGCATGCCTTTGCGATTCTGCAGAAGCTGAAGCTGGAAGTTGTTTCGCGGGAATGGAAGATTACACCGGCGTCCGAAAGCCGCCTGGACAAAAAAGCGGCGACAGAGGTCGAAAGGCAGCTAAAGGCCATCAACTTCGATCAGCTGACACGGGGCCTTCTGGGAGCTGTCCTGAAAGGGTTTTCTGTCGCCGAGGTATTGTGGTCGTCAACCGCGCTTGGCTGGGAGGCCACAACGGTCAAGGTCAAGAAACAGCGCCGTTTCCGTTTCACCATTGATGGCGCGTTGCGCATTCTCACTCGTGCCAATTCTATGGACGGTGAACCCGTACCAGAGCGCAAGTTTATTGTGCATCGCCATACCATCGACGATGACGATGACGATCCTTATGGCGTCGGCCTTGGCTCGGTTCTGTTCTGGCCTGCATGGTTCAAACGTCAAGTTCTGGCGCATTGGCTGCGCGGCACGGAAAAACATGCCACGCCGACCACCGTCATGCAGTACGAAGGCAGCTTCGACGAAAAGCGCCAAGCCCAATTGACCGGCGTTCTTCGCCTGATGGCTAACGATACCGGCCTTGTCATTCCGAGCACAGTGACCGCCAGTTTGCTTGAATCAAAGAATGCCGGTGGCGGTGACTTCTTTGAGAAACTGGCCCGCTATCTGGACGAGCTGATGAGCGAAGCGGTTCTCGGTGAAACGCTCACAACAAATTCTGGCGAGCGCGGTGCAAGGTCGCTCGGCGAAATTCACAACGAAATCCGCATCGCCATTGCAAAGGCTGCATCCGATCTGGTTTGCGCAACGATCCGCGACACGTTGGTCCGCTGGATTGTCGAGTTGAACTATCCGGGTGCTGGCCTTCCCGAAGTCTGGCGCGATTTCTCGGAAACCGAAGATCTCGACAAGAAGGTTGATCGCGATCAGAAGCTTCATGAAATGGGCTATGAGCCTGCTGATCCCGATTATATCAGCGATACCTATGGCGCTGAGTGGGCCAAAAAGCAGCCGGTAAATGCTGCGCAGGCCGATCCGGCGAAGTCCGCTTCGGTGATGGACAATCTCGATTTTGCGGAAAATCCAAACAGCGTTTCGAAGCGCGGTGAAAGTACCGTTAAGGAGCTTTCAGACCAGCTTGAAACCGTGGCCCGGCCAGCCATTGATGCCATGATCGAGTCGATCCGTGCTGAATTCACCGAAGCGCGGGACTTTGACGATCTGATCATCCGCCTTGCGCGCCTCTCCGCTGAAATGGGCGTCGAGGATCTGGCAACTGCCATGGAGCAAGGTTCGCTTCTCTCGATGCTGGAAGGTGTGGACAGCGCCAATGGCTGATCCGGTCCGGTTTCAGGAAGCGATTGATTTTCTGGCAGGCAAGGTCAACCTGCCAACGCGCCGCTCTGACGATTTGCGCCATGGTGCCCATGTTCGCGGCTTCAGCGTTGCGGGCGTGACGCGGGATGACATGCTCTCGGACTTCCGGGCCGCTATCGAAAAAGCCCGGTCCGAAGGCACTAGCTACAACGAGTTCCGCAAGGATTTCGACGATATCGTTAAGCGGTACGGCTGGCAGTATTTCTCACACGGCAAAACCGAGGAAGAACGCGCAGTTTGGCGATCAAAGATCATCTTCACCACCAACATGCGTACCTCTTACATGGCCGGTCGCTGGAAGCAGATGACCGATCCGGACGTCATGCGTTATCGGCCATATCTGCAATATGTGCATTCCGGCGCACTGCATCCTCGTAAACTGCACAAGTCATGGGATGGCCGCGTTTTGCTCTCCACCGATCCGGCATGGCGCTACATGTTTCCGCCGAATGGCTGGGGCTGTGGTTGTGATGTTGAAGCTTTGTCGGAACGAGATTTAAGGGCGCTTGGAAAGTCCGGCCCAGACAAAGCGCCCGACCTCACGCCTTATGAGGATACCGATCCTCGCACCGGCCAAACCGAAATGCGCATTCCCGGCATTGATCGCGGATGGGAATACAATGTCGGGCAGGAATGGCAAAACGGCATGGTACCGCTGGAATTGCTCGAGCCGCTGAAACCGTTTGGCGCACCCGTTGAACCTCGACAGCTTCCACCTTTGCCGAAGCCGTCTTCAGCCGCCGCCGAAGACGTGTTGTCACCCGATTTGGAGCCGGAGGATTACGTGTCGGCTTTTATGGCGCGCTTCGGCCTTCAGCCGGACGAGCCGGGTTATTATCGTGATGTGTCAGGCGGCATTATCACAATCGGCAGATCGCTGTTTGAGCAGCGCACCAAAGACGGCACCGTTGTCGGCCTGAAGAGCGGTAAACGCGGGCGCGGCCAGTTCGCCGTTTTGCTTGCAGACGCCATCCAGTCTCCCGACGAAATCTGGGTCGATTGGGCCGAGGTCAAATCCGGCATTGTGTTGCGACGTGCGTACCTTAAGCGCGTGATCCTTGATGACGGCCGCAGCATGTTCATCCGTTTCGAATGGACGAAGGCCGGTTGGACCGCCATCACCGGCTTTGATGCGGACGAAAACTACATCGAAAATTATCGCAAGGGCGCGCTGCTCTACCAGAAAAAGTAAAGGCGCGAATTCCGGTTCGCGCCCTGCTGGCGATCTACGGAGGGCACCGGAATGCCTCGATCCACCAACACTATTATCGTACCACGCGGGCACGGCAGATACAACGGAGAGCAGAATGGCTGGAACCGGCATCATAATCGACGATGACGACACGAGCGGTGCGCTACAACGCCTCTACGATGCTGCTGGCAATCTTGGCCCGGTGCTGAAGAATATCGGTGAATATGAAACCCGCGTCACCAAGCGCCGCTTCGTGGATGAGAAAGACCCGGAAGGCAATCCGTGGAAAGACCTCAATCTGCTTTATGCCAAGACCAAAAAAGGTCCCGGCAAACTTCGCGGTGAAACCCGGACTTTGTCCCAGATCGTTTATCAGGTCGCCAGCGACAGCGTAGAGATCGGCACCAATGCCATATATGCCCGCGTCCACAACGAGGGCGCAACGATCACGCCGAAGAATGCCGCCGCCCTCGTCTTTTCCATGGGCGGGCAGACCTTCATGTTGCAGTCGGTCAAAATACCCAAGCGTCAGTTCCTTGGTGTCAGCGATGCCGACAGACAAGAGATCGAAGCCATTGTCTGGGATCACTTTCAGGAGGCAGTTGGAGAAGGATCCGCGAACTGATTTTAACGGCCACTGAGGGCGCGCATTGCGTTTTCTGTCCCGATGGGCGTAAATGGGTGAGGATGCGCGCCTACGGCCTTTAAATCGCCCTCAATTTTGATCCCTTCTTTATCTTGCCGCCTCCATCCCGCCACGCTATCCATCATCTGCCAGAAGTGCGGACCGGAGTGGTAATTTTACGCTCATGACCGGCTGAGCCGTCCGCCCTTAGATGGCGGCATGAAACCTTTCGAAATCTTCCGCTCCGGCACTCACACCACGGCCAAGGGACAGACCGTCACCTTCGCCGAAAGCGATATTGCCGACATCGCTGCAAGCTACGATCCGGCGCTGCACCATGCGCCAATCGTCATCGGCCATCCAAAACAGGATGGTCCGGCCTATGGCTGGATCAAGTCGCTTTCCGTTCGTGACGGCACCATCGTGGCCGAGCCGGAAGAACTCGACACCACGTTTTCGGAAATGGTTCGTGAAAGCCGCTTCAAGAAGGTTTCGGCAGGTCTTTACGCTCCAAACGACAAATCCAATCCGACACCGGGCAAGTATCATTTGCGCCATGTCGGTTTTCTCGGTGCAGAGCCGCCAGCCATCAAGGGTTTAAAGCCTATCGAGTTTGCTGAAGGCGAACTGGATATCGAGCTGAATTTCTCCGAATGGCGCATGTCCTGGGCGCTCGACAATGTCGGTCGTATTTTCCGGGCAATCCGCGAATTCATCATCGATACCAAGGATATCGAGACGGCAGACAAGATTATTCCGTCTTGGGATCTCGACCAGATCGATCAGCAGGCCGCTGACCTCCGTGCAGATGCGCGCGTCGAGGAAGCCACGCGAACGCACTTTTCTGAAAGCCAACCCGAGGAACCAGACATGAAAACCGCCGAACAGCGGCAGGCGGAGCTTGATGCCCGCGAAGCCGCCCTCGCTCAGCGCGAAACCACCTTTTCTGAAGAACAGAAGAAGCAGCGTGAAACTGCTGATGCTGCATTCGTCGCTTCTGTCGTTGAAGCCGGTCGTCTGCCGGTCGGCCTCAAGGAAGCCGCCACGGCTCTCTTCTCCGAACTGGAAGATGGCGACACGCTGACATTCAGCGAAGGCGATCAGCAGGTGACGAAGTCGCCACGCGCTGCTTTCCGCGACCTTCTGGAAAAGCTGCCAGTCCCGGTCGCCACTGGCGAGCTTGCAACCGGCGACGGTCCCGACTTCTCCGATCCGCACTACGTGCAGACCGCAATTGAAACCGAGATCCGCAATGCAGCGGCAAAGGGTGAGACAATCTCCCCAGCCGCCGCTGCAATGCGCCTCAAGGTCACCCAGCGCTAAGGAGCGAACATGAACCCGCATATCAAAACCTTCGTAGCGGCTGGCGCAATCGGTCACCGCCACCTCGTCAAGTTCACCGCAAATGACGGTGAAGTAGCGCTTGCGACAGCTTCCACCGACAAGATTGCTGGCGTTGTTGACTTCCCGTCTGGAGCCAAGGCGGGTGAGCGCATCGATGTCGTTCTCTTTGGCCCTGCCGAAGTTGTCGCCGGTGGCGCAATTGCTCCGGGTGCAGACATCACTGCAGGTGCTGCAGGTGTCGCTGTCGCTGCCAATCCTGCATCAGGCGCAAGCGCTATCACAGCCGGTTTCGTCATGACGGCCGCGGCGTCTGGCGATTTCGTCCGCGCCTTCATCCAGCGCGGCAATCTCACCGCTGCGTAAATCCAGCTTCCAACTTAGTTTCAGGAGCCTTTAATGTCAGGGCAACCATTTCCAGTCGATCCGGTTCTCGTCGGTATCGTTCAGGCCTATAGCAACACCGCACTGATCGCGGATCTCGTGTTGCCGCGCCTGTCGCCGATTCTTCCCCGTGAAGAATTCAAGTGGTGGCAATTCGACTTCGGTCAGTTCATCACGCTTCATGATACCAAAGTCGGTCGCAAGTCTGAGCCGAATACGGTCGAGTTCAATGCAACGGAAAACACCTCCCGCACATTGGACTACGGTCTTGATGACATCGTGCCCGTCGCAGACAGCCAGAATGCGCCTGCCGGTTATGATCCACGTGCGTTCGCCGCACAGAAGCTCATTGATCTTGTCCTTCTGGACCGCGAAGTCCGTGTCGCAGCAAAGGTTATGGACTCTGACACCTACGGCGCGGACAATCAGGAAGAATTGACCGGCACATCGAAGTGGAGCGATCCTGCCAGTACTCCGATCAAAGCCGTTGCGGAAGCAGCGGACAGCATGGTCATGCGACCAAACAATGCTGTCTTGGGCCGTGGTGTATGGACGGCCTTGCGTACCAATCCGAGCGTTCTTCGTGCCCTGACACCTTCCGGCGCCGGTGACGGTTATGCCAACAAGCGCGCTGTGGCGGATCTTCTTGAACTGGACGAGATCATCGTCGGCGAAGGCTGGGTGAATGTCGCCAAACCCGGTCAGGCTGTTCAGCGGCGGCGCGCTTGGGGCAATCATTGCGTTCTCTTCCATAAGGCTGCTTTGGCGGACAGCGTTTCGGCCACGCCAACTTTTGGATGGACCGCGCAGTTTGGCACCCGCGTTTCCGGATCTATCCCCGAACCGAAGATTGGTTTGCGCGGCTCTGACCGTGTGCGCTCCGGCGAAAGTGTGCGCGAAGTCATCTCTGCTCCGGATCTCGGATACCTCTTCGAAAACGCCATCTGACGTTTTTCACTAGAACGCTTCTCCCGGCAGGTGTCGGGCGAAGCACAGTGCAACCAGTCAAAGGAACCACCATGATCCGCCGATCTCTGCTCTTCGTTTTCTCTTTGTCCGCCATGTGCATTTCTTTTGCAGCCGATCTTGCCGTCAGCTTCGTCGCTGTTCCGTTCTTGTATCTGCTGAAAACGCTCGTGGCTCATCCGGTGTTCAACATTCTGCCCGCGATCAAACTGATCGCCTTCCTCGTCATCGAGCAGCTCAAGCCGGTCTACCGTCTCAGCTTCCTCACATACGGGCGCAGTTTGCTGCATCGACGATGTTTTGCCTGACGCCAGACGGCGTCGTGCATTCCCGTCCCGGTCCAACCGGGCGGGTTTTCCAGAAGTGGCCGGACGGGCCTTTTCTGGAAACCCCGAGGAGAAATCAGCATGGCTAAGCAGCCCAAGACTGAAACCAATACGCCCAAGGTTCCTGATGCGGAGCTGGTTGGCGATCATGCGAAGATAAACACTGCCGATGGCGACAAGAATGCGGGAGCCGGTACCGGGGCAGCGTCGGTTCCAGCATCGGCGACAGGTGTGACCGCGCCTGTCGCCACCAATTCCACCGATACCACAGCGAGCGGAAGCGGCGATGCTGCCGGAACGGTTACGACCGATCTGGTGAAACCGCAGGAGGCAACCCAGCCGACGACAGCCATTCCGGTTGGAGCGGATCAGGGTACTTCCAGCCCGGAAGCGGAAGCATCGGCTTCCGGGACCATTTCCAACGATACCTCCCCGAGCGCAACTGCGGGCGGCGCTGGCGATACGGCCAGCGCCGCAGAGGGCGGGATTTCGTCAGCGGCGGCCGATGCGATCATCAGCAAGGTTCTCGGCGTCGAGCAACCTGAAGAGAAGCGCGAATTCGTCCTCGTCTTCGGGCCGATCCGGCACAACAACGTTCGCTACAAGAGCGGCGCTCGCATGGTCCTCAGCAAGTCGGAACATGAGCAGGTCCGTGCGGACCGACAGCGCGTCGTCGAGTGGGAAAAAGGAAAGGCTCTGGACTGACCGATGCCTTACGCCTCGCTGGAAGACATTGTTGAACGGGCTGGTCTGGATGAGGTTCTCCAGATCGCTGACCGCGACATGGACGGTACCGCCGATCCGGACGTGATCGACGCCGCGCTTGTCCATGCCGACAACACGGTCAATGGCTATGTCAGCGTTCAATACAAGCTGCCATTCACGGCTGTTCCTGACCTCGTCCGGACATGGGCCATCTCTATTGCGCGATATTTCCTGCATCGTGATGGCGCGCCGGAATATGTCGTGCGCGATTGGAAGGAAGCAATCTCGGCGCTGAAGGATGTCGCAGCCGGGCGATTGAACTTGCCAGTAGCACCGGATGAACCAACGCCGCTGCCTTCTTCTGGCAGCGATGTCAGTATTGTCGGCCCTGCGCCAGTGTTCACAGCGGATCGCCTCAAGGGGTGGCTGTGATGCTTCAGGAGATCATTGACCGCCTGAAAACCCATGCGTCCGTCCTCGACGAGGTCCGGCCTGCTGAAGACATCGAGGCGATCACCAAAGGTACAGCACCTCGCTCCGGAACAGTTTTCGTCCTGCCTTATCGCGAGCGGGCGCAGCCTAACCAACTAAGCACCGGCGGCTTTCGCCAGTTGGTGGTTGTGCAGGTGCTCGTCGCACTCGTCATTCGTCGTCATGACGATGCAAGCGGCGGCAAGAAAGCCGTGCTGTTCGACGATGCAAAAACAGCGATTGAGGCCGCTTTGGCAGGCTGGGAGCCTCCTTCCGGAGAAGATGCGCTCTCCTTGGTTTCGGCACAAGCCGCGCCGCTCGGCAATGGCGTCACTGTCTATGTGCAGACGTGGGAAACGTCGCGCTTTCTGGAAGGGAACTCTTGATGACCAAGCCACACAAAGGCGGGCGCTACGTCCGTGATCCGAAATCCGGCGCGCTCTCCCGCGCTTCCGACACCACACCGCCAGTAGCAGAGCAGACCGCACTGCCTGAAGCGGAACTCACCGAAACGACAACCGAAGCGGCGCTGCCCGCCTCGACGAAGAAAGGCAAGTAAAATGGCGCGCAGGTGGAACAAGCTCGCAATGCTCTTCAAGCTGGAAGCGACCTATGGTGCAGACGCGGCACCGACCGCTGCCGATGCAATTCTTGGCACCAATGTCACTTTCACGCCTTTTGAGGGCGAGGAAGTGAGCCGGGATTTGCTGCTGCCTTATATGGGCAATCAGGGTGTCGTGCTGGCAGGCATTTACGGTCGCATTGAATTCGACTTCGAAATTGCTGGTGCTGGCGCGCCGGGGGATATTCCGCGCTACGGTTCCGTACTGCGCGCCGCTGGCATGGCCGAAACCGTGGTTGCGGGTACGAGCGTGGAATACACGATCATTGAGGACGATGTTGAATCGGGTTCTCTTTATTTCGTGTCGGATAAGGTTCAGCACGTTCTGCTTGGCTGTCAGGTCAACATTGCGCCGTCGCTGTCGCCATCCGCCATTCCGCGTTTCCGCGCCACCGTCATGGGCCTTGTTGGCACCATCACCGATATTGCCGCCATGCCTGCCGTCAGCGCTGCGGACTGGATCACGCCGAAACACGTTTCCAAGGCCAATACCACCATGTCGTTGCATGGATGGAATGCCATTGCGGAATCGATCTCGCTTGATCTCGGCAACACGCTGACGCCGCGAATGCTGATTGGTGCAGAACTGATCATGATCTCGGCCAGATCGACCACCGGCACCGTTGTCGTGCAGGCGGAAAGCCTTGCCACCATTAACTGGTTTCAGCGTGCGCTCGACCGGACACGCGGCGCACTCACCATCGTGCATGGCACTGAGGCCGGGAACATCGTCGAGCTGCAAGCGCCCGCCGTTGAAATTGGTCGGCCCACGCAAAGCCAGACCAACGGCATCAGTAATTACAGCCTGCCGCTCTCGCTTTGCCCGGTCGATGGCATGGACGAACTGTCGATCCTCGTCCGCTAATCCTCTCCTGACGCCCCTTTGAAGAGACTTTAAGCCATGTTCAAATTCACTCCAAACCTCACTTTTGGGTGGCCGGTCAAGGTCATCGAACCGAACCCGAACAAGCCCGGCGAACTCACCGAACACGAGTTTCAGGCACAGTTCGAAATGCTGCCTCCGGATGAAGCCAAGGCCTCGGCAAAAAAGCGCCAGGCCATTGCGGCGAAGATCGCGCCGGAACTCACCGACAGCCAGATCGAAGACATTCAGGCCGAGCTGGATGAACATGACCGCAGCGGCGTTCTCCGGGTTTTACGCGGCTGGGACAAGCTGGCCGATGCCGAGGGAAAACCGATCCCCTTCAGCCCGACCACGTTTGAGATGGTCTACGCCTACCGGCACATCCGCAATGCACTCGTCCGCGCCTACATCGAGGCGCTTTCCGAAGACAAGGCCCGCTTGGGAAACTGAAAAGCGCGGCCCGCGCTTGGGCGCTGCTTCGAACGGGTCGCGCTGACGAGAAAACGCCTGCGACAGTCAATGACGCTGTCGCAGCCGATTTCGCCAAGATGGGTCACGCCATCAAGAGCGAGAAGATTGAGCAGGAGATGGTCGAGATCATGCCAGCCAATCATGCCAGCTTTGATGCTTTTCTTTGCTGCCAGACGCAATGGCGTGTCGCCGCGACCATGGCGGGCCTGATCTGGCAGGGTCTCGACTATCCCGCCGTCCGGCTTGTTCTGGACGATCTCGACGCTCCTCAACACGCCTTTGCCGACATCCGGATCATGGAAGCGGAGGCATTGCCGATCCTCAACGAGAGGGATGACTGATGGCTACCAGCAACGCTTACAAACTTGGGATCGTCATTTCGGCCGACGCAACGTCCGTCCGCCCAGCGGTTGCTGAAGCAAAGACCGAGATTGCCTCCATTGGCACAGCAGCTGCTGCAACCGAAACCAAGATGCAGCAGCTCGTTGCGACATTCGCCGGTCTGCACACAGGTGCTGCAAATGGAAATCAGCGCGCATGGACAGGCGCACTCGCAGCTGAAGGTTTGGCAATCGACAGCCTGCGCGCAAAATACAATCCTCTGTTTGCAGTCATTCAACAGTATCGAACGGCGCAGACGGAAATCCGTACCGCGCATGCCATGGGCGCGTTGTCGTCTGACGAAATGGCTTCCGCGCTTCAGCGTCAACGCCAAATCGCACTTGCTACAATCGATGCCATCAAAGGCAATTCTGCTGCAATCGCCGCGCATGCTGCCGAGGTAGCACGGCTTCGGGCTGCGTATGATCCTCTTTATGCCGCCCTGTCCAAATACGAGGCCGGTCTTGAACAGATCCAAAGAGCCGAAGCTATCGGCGCGGTCAGCGCATCACAGGCCATTAATCTGCGCATGCGGGAAAAAGCAGCCTACGATGCGATGGTTTCATCGCTCAACAACGTCGCCACCGCGCGTAAAGCTGCTGCGCAGTCAACGGTGGATCGGCAATCGATAACGCCAAACCGTGAATCGGACATTGGCGCGTATGGTCGAGAACTTGACTTGTTGCGCGCCAAATACAATCCACTTTTTGCGGTCATCACCCAGTACAAGGCGGCGCAAGCTGAAACGCGTCAGGCGCATGCGGTCGGTGCGTTGTCTGCCGATGAGATGACGGCGGCTCTCCAACGCCAGCGTCAGGCCGCGCTGGCTTCAATTGACGCCATCAAAGGCCGCAACGCTGCCATGGGTAGCGGAAGCCATAGCTTCGCAGCCACCAACACAATGTTCCAGTTGCAGGATATTGGCGTTACGGCAGCTATGGGTATGAACCCGGCGATGATTGCCCTTCAGCAAGGCACTCAGATTGCTGGCGGCATGGCTGGCATGAATTTAAAGCAGGCTGGCTCGACGTTGGTCGGCGCATTTACGCAGCTTCTTTCTCCCGTGTCATTTGCGACGGTCGCGGTCACGGGTCTGACTGCCGCCGCGATCCAGTATGCGATGAAATGGACCGGCAATGCCAAGTCATTGAGCCAGACGATTGAGGAGCACGAGACGCAGATCAAGAGCCTGCGGGAGGCTTATCAGTTTGCTGGTACGGGCGCTGACGAATACTATCAGCGCATCAACTCCGGCCAGCGTTTCCTTTCCGTCGGTTCACGAAAGGAATTGGAGCGCACCCTTAAATCCGATTCCCGCGACATACTCGGCCAGCTGGGTATGCTCTCAAGCGGCTCGTTCTGGACGGATGCTATCTCACCCGCAGGCGAGAATGACCAATGGACCGTAAACGCTCCCTATAAAAAATTTGAAGATGCGATCCTGCACCTTCAGAAAACCGCCAAGGATGGTCAGCCCGACATTCTCGGTTTTCGGCAGATGGTCGAGGAACGCTGGAGCCTTGACGCTAACAACAAGTCTCTTGGTGAAACTGCCAAGGAGCTGCTGGAGTTGGGTCCAAACGCCCTTGCTGCGGCGCTCGCGCTGGAGAAGTATTCAGCTGCTGAGGTTCGCGCTCGCAACGCCATCGAAGCCTCAAGCCGCAGAGCGTCATCATTTGGGGCGTCACTGGCCGATCTGCGTGAGCTTGGTGCTCCCCAGCTAAGTGATCGTCGTCAGGTGCAAAACGACTATGCATCCGCGCGAGGAAACGCCAAAGATCGTGACGAAAGGGACGATGCCGCTCGTCAGAGAGACGACGCCCTGAGCCGTATCAATGCGCAAGAGGCGCGCCAAATCCAGTTGGCGCAGATCGACATTCAGTTACAGACAGCTCGTGATCCACTGACCCGCGCTGACCTGACAGCAAAACGCGAACGCATCCAGTTATCCGGCATGGAGATCGATGCAGCAGAAGCCGAGACACGTGTGGCTCAGGCTCGCAATCAGGTCATTGCTGAAGCTCTGGCGCAATCGTCAGCGCAGATATCTGATATGCGGGCCGATGTCGAAGCTCGACGCAGCGTGAATGATGCAATCGCAGCGGGAACAATCAACGCGGCGGAAGCCCAAACCTATCTTCAGGCAGAAACTCAGTTGCGCCCGCTCATCGCAGCCGCCGCAAAAGCCGAAGGTGCAGAAAAGCAGAAGCTGACCGAAATTATCGGACAGATGACGGCTGGCTATCAGGCTCTTGCCGCCGAACGGCAGCGCGAGGCCGCGCTTGATATGCTCCGCGACCAGCAAACTGAGGCGCAACAGCTTCAACTGGAGATTTCGCTCGTCGGGGCGAGCGAAGCTGCCCGACGCCGGGCACTGTCGGCATTGCAGGCAGAGCAGGATTTGAAGCGGCAAGGGATTTCGACTGAAAGTGAACTGGGGCGCGCCTACCAGCAAAACGCAGCGCGCATGACGGAAGCTCGGCTGGAGCTGGAGCGCAGCAAAGAAGCTTGGGACAGTTGGCGTTCAGCTGGAGAGAACGCGATTAGTTCGGTTGTCGATGGTCTGGCTAAGGGCGATATCAAGAGTGCACTCAGTGGGATAGCACAAGCCAGCGCCGATTTCTTCAAAGACGACATCAAGAAATCGCTCTCAAACAGGTTGCTTGGCACCAACTACGGAACAATCGAAGATATGTTCTCCGGTAGTTCTTCAGGAGGCATTCTGTCAGGCATCATGGGCGGTCAATCCGTTGGCGCCATGAATGTGCAGGCCGCAATGGTCAACATTGGGGGCGCGGGCATCACCGGCTCAGATGGCCTCCTCGGCAATGTCTCCCGCCTGTTCGGTGCTGCCAATTCTAACGCTGCTGGCAGCGGCATGAACATGTCCAGCTTCGCGGCTGCGATCAAGTCGATTGAGAGTGCAGGCAGCGGCGGCTATGGCGCGCTTGGACCGATCACGGCATCAGGCGACCGCGCTTATGGTGCTTATCAGGTGATGGGTGCGAACATTCCGTCATGGACGAAGAGCGCGCTTGGCTATTCCATGTCGCCAGACGAGTATCTGAAATCCTCCTCGGCACAGGATGCCGTTTTCTCCAAAATCTTCGGCGGTTATGTCGATAAATATGGTGCGAGCGGCGCGGCACAGGCTTGGTTCGGTGGTCCCGGTTCTGTCGGCAAGGGCGGCGTTACCGACATGCTTGGAACGTCAGGCACCGAATACGTCAACAAGTTCAATTCGGCTCTTGGCGATGTCACGCTGACAACCGGATCGACCAGCCGTTCGCTCACCAGCTTTGCTTCGAATATCGGCTCGGCAGGCAGCGGGCTTAATCAGCTCGGCTCTGGCCTCGGCAAGTTCGGCCAGACGCTGTCGTCTGCGCTTGCTGGCGGCAATACCGGCCTTGGTTCGTTGCTCGGTTCCTTCACCAGTGCCGGTATCGGCATTTTCAATTCATCGTCGCAGTTTCAGAACGCCGTGATGTCGGGCATTGGCGGGCTTTGGTCCGAGGGTGGTTATACCGGGCCGGGCGGCGTTCATGAGCCGAAAGGCATCGTTCATGCGGGCGAAGTCGTCTGGTCTCAGCGTGACGTTGCCCGTGCTGGCGGTGTGCATGTTGTGGAAGGCATGCGCCTTGGCAGGCGCGGCTACGCCAGCGGCGGCATTGTCTCGGACGTTGCGCCGTCACCATTGGCGCAGTTCGGCCGCGCGGCGAACAGCAATGCAGCCTCGCGACCATCCTTTGGCAATGTCACCGTGCATCAGGATTTGCGTGGCGTGAACAGCGAGAATGCGCGTCAGGAAGCCTACGAGGGCATGATGCAGGCATTGGAAGATTATAGCGATCACGCGCTTCCGGACCTCGTCCAGAGAATCAATGAACGGCCGAGGTGGCGCGGATGAGTGTTCTTTCTCTTGCGCAGGTTTATGACCGCCTGCCGATCAGCACTTGCACCTTTACGCTCGAACGCAAGGACGAAACCGACGAACTCGGCGGCGGTGACTTCTGGCAGGCCGAGCTGGCGAAGCCACGTTGGGCCGCTGACCTGACGTTAGGAACCGGCCGTCATCAGGAGCTGAAGGAAGCGGCAGCACTGATCCGCAAACTGGACGGCGCGAAGCAATCCTTCCTGATGTGCGATCCGACCAGTCTTTATCCTTATGCAGACCCACGTGGGATCATTTTCGGCGCGGCGGTTGTCACCGTCCGGACCATTGGCGCAGATCGGGTTACGGCTCGCATGCAGGGCTTTCCGTCGGGCTATATTCTAACGGTCGGCGACAAGCTCCAGATTTCCTACAATTCCGGCCAGCAGCATGCCTATGTCGAAGTCGGCGCGACGGTTGCCGCGTCATCGACCGGCAATCTGGATGCCGCGATCTTCCCGCGTCTGCCGATCTCGGTTGTTGCCGGTGATGTCGTCACCGTCATCCGCCCGGCTTGCCCGGTGGTGGTTTCGCCCGGTTCGCACAATCCGGGCACTGCGCGCCGCACTTTGACCGAAGGTGCATCCATCAAGCTTATCCAGAAAACGAGGGTCTGATTATGAGGTCAGCCACACAAGCCTTTGTCGATCAGCTGAATGCCGCACCTGTCGAGGGATTGGTGCCACGCCAAGCGGTCTGGTTCACGGTCAAAGAACGCGGGACCAACAATCCGGTGCAACTCGGCCTTTGGACCGGCGAAGAGGATTTGCAGCTGTCGGTTTATAGCGGCGTGTCCGGAGCGCTGATTTCCCGGCCTTACTATGCCGACGCGATCAGCAATATCGGTGATATCCCGCGTGTTTCCGACTTTACGGTGCAGACGGTTAGCATCGACCTGTCGCAGCTCGCGCCCGCCGCTACCCAGATATTGCGCGAATATGATGCCCGTCGCGCCAAGATCGAGATCCACGATCTGCTGATCGATCCCAAAACAGGCGATCAGGTCGGGCCGGGTCTGATCAGCTTCCTCGGCGTGATCGACGGCGCTCCGGTCAAAACACCCAAAGTCAATGGAACCGGATCGGTCCGGGTCAAAGTCGTGTCCGAAGTGATGGCGATGCTGACCCGCACCAACCCGGCCAAGTCATCTTACGAAAGCCAGAAGCGCCGGGGCGGCGATGAATGGGGGAAATACTCCTCCGCCGTCGCCACGTGGAAAGTGCCATGGGGGACGAAAAGCGCATGAGACAGCTGAAGCGCCGCCACGACTGGCGGGAATATTACGAGCGCGCCATTGACGCGATCCATAGCGCGCCTTTCCAGTGGGGCTTGCACGATTGCGGGCCGTCACTGGCTGGCCGGATGGTCGAGGCGATGACGGGCGAGGATTTGTGTTCGCACTATCGCGGCACCTATTCCGACGCGCTCGGCGCTGCCCGGATCATCCGTGATGCTGGCTTTTCTTCGCTGGCCGACATGGTCGGTTCGTTTCTTCCGGTCGGGCATCCAAGCGAGGCCCGCATAGGCGATATCGCCGCCATCGATGTCGGCGGGCCGATTGGTCATGCGCTCGGCGTGGTCAATGGCGAACGCATTTATGTCCTGACCGAAACCGGTATCGGCACGGTCGATCTGCTCGATGCCGCAATGATCTTCAAGGTTGGTTAAACGGATGCTGAAAGCCCTTTTAGCACTCATCTTTCTATTGACGGTCACACCGGCCGACGCTGCTCCAGTCGTTGGTGCGGTGGTCGGCTTCGGTATCAAGCTGCTCGGCTTTGCCGGTGGCCTGCTGTTCAAGGCGGTGCTTGCTGTCGGCTCCAGCCTGCTTCAGCAATACCTCTCGAAAAAGGCTTCCAAGAAATCATCCGTTGCAGGCGTCACGCTTGAACTGAAGATGGGCGACGATCTGCCGATGTCGTTTCCGGTCGGTGAGCGCGCCGTGGCCGGTCGCCGGAAATATGCCGGAACCTATGGTCAGGACAACGGAACGCCTAACGCCTTTGTGGTCGATGTGATCGAGCTTTCCTGCCTGCCATCTCGCGCCGGTCCGCAGGGCATCAAGTCGATTGCCATTGACGACAAGCTCAACTGCAAAATCCTCTGGAATGAGCCGGATCAATACGGCCGTGGCTATCCGGTTGAGGAATTCCGCAAGGACGGCAAGGATCATCTCTGGATTTGGTATCTGGACGGTACGCAGACGACAGCAAACCCGTATCTGCGAGACAAGTTCGGAAGTCATCCGGAGCGCCCATGGACCGACAGCATGATCGGCCGAGGCTGTCAGGCGATCATCATCACGGCGCGTTTTAATGCCGATCTTTTCGGCGGAAGCCTGCCGTCCGTGTTGGTCGAGCCAATGCCGACGCCATTTTACGATGCGCGCTATGACAGCACGAACGGCGGTTCCGGCCCGCAGCGCTTCCATGATGCCACGACTTGGCAACCGACCGTCAACAATGCCGTCATCATCGGCCATATTGTGCGCGGCATCTATTATGGCGACGAATGGGTCTATGGTGGCCAGAACGTCGCGCAGCATCGCTTGCCAGCCTCGTCCATGATCGCGGCTGCGAATGAATGCGACCGGCTTGTTGCAGGTGCTAACGGTGACGAACCACAGTTCCGTTGCGGCTATGAAATCTATGTCGATGTCGAAGCGTTAGAAGTTATCAACGAGCTGCGCCTCGGCTGTGTCGGCCGACTGGCGGAAGTTGGCGGCATTATCAAGCTTCAGGTCGGTGCGCCCGGATCGGCCGTCTATTTCTTCGATGATGACACGCTCGTTGTCTCCCGCGATCAGGATTTTGAGCCGTTCCCGTCGATCTCCGATACCTTCAACGGCTTTCTGGCGACCTATCCGGAGCGCGCAGAACGCTGGCAGATGAAGGACGCGCCGGGACGCCGCGATCTTGCCCTTGAGGCCGAAGACGATGGCAACACCTTGCCGATGACGCTCGCCTTCGAAGCCGTGCCGTTTAGCGGACAGGTGCAGCGGTTGAGCAAGACATTGCTGGAAGAAAACCGCCGCTTTCGCAGCCACGTTGTGCCGTTACCGCCATCCGCATGGGTGCTGGAGCCGAATGACGTGGTGTCGTGGACGCTATCAACGCGCAATGGCTATCAGAACAAGAAGTTTATCATCACCCGCATTGTCGGTGGCAAGGGCATGGTGCAGCAAGTCTCCCTCCGCGAGCTGGAGCCGAGCGATTACACGCCACCATCCGTCATCCTGCCGCCTACGACCGGCTGGATCGGGCCGATTACCGTGCCGGAACAGCCCATGTATGGCTGGGGTGTTGAACCTGCGACCATCAAAGACGAACAAGGCCGTCCGCGTCGGCCGTCCGTGCGGATCAGTTGCGACCGTGATCAGGATGACGTGACGCATGTGCATGTTCAGATTCGCATTCGCGATACCAATGATGTGATTTTTGACAGCGACAGCACGCCGTACGGTGAGCCTTATTCATGGATCGTGCAGAAAGACTTGCCCAACAATACGTGGCTGGAATGTCGCGGCAAATTTGTGCCTGGCACGCAGCGCGACACGGCTTGGAGCGAGTGGCTTCCGGTCAAAACGGACGATATTCGCCTGAGCGGTGATGACCTCTGGGCTGATCTGGAAAGCGTTCGCGGCGCACTGAAGGTCGTGCTGGAAAACGTCACGCGCCTTTATGATCAGCATGACGATCTGGTCGAGCAGCTCGCCGCTGCAACGGCCGTGGGCGCGGGCCAGATTTTCAACACGACTTCAGCCGTAGTGAAAACCACCGATGCGCTGGCAGCGTCTTATATTCAGCAGTCGGCAAAAATCGAGGAGCTGAATGGTCAGCTGGTCGCTACGGCGGAACTGATCGCAGGCGTCAAGGCACAAGTGAGTGACGTTTCGGCTGACGGGTTACTTTCCTTCAAGGCCAACACCAATCCCGGCAATGGCGCATTGTCAGAAATCACCATGTCCGCTCGCGCAGCGGCAGGCGGTCAGACGGCGCGGGCTTCACACATCATCCGTGTCTACATGCAGAACGGCCAGCTAGTGTCCGAGCAGATATTCACGGCCAACCGCTGCATCTTTGTCAGCGAAGATGGCACCGTTGTCGGTACACCGATCATCATCGAGAACGGCATGCTGACGCTCGATGTCGGACGCATCAAAACGGCCGTTGTGGGTGAACTGAAAGCGGCTAACGGCAAATGGTCCCTGCGCGGGCTGAATGATTATGCAGATTGGCGGTGGTGGTCATGACACAGCTTTTTATGGGCTATAAGCCGGGTGTAGGTCAGGTTTTGAAATGCCTTCGCTATGATGGTGACGATGCGCGCACACTTTCTAACGATGCGCATGAGCGGTATCTGTTCAACTCGGAAAACCAGAACCTGAGCTATGGCTTCACGTCCGAGCCTTTCTGGTTCCGTTCGGCCGAACTGGCCGCGCTTCCTGAAAATTTCGACCTCTACAACAACCATATTTCGGGACGGGTTGGGTCTGGCAGCGCGTTTCGAAGCGTGTTCGCGGTTTACCGGATCAACAAGATTTATCCTGAACTGACCTATCCGCCGATTCCCGAAATGCGCGACAAGGACCTCGTCACCGGACGCGTTTCGGCGGGGACACGTAGTGTCCAACTCCTTTACGATAGTGGCAGTGCCGAAAAGGGCGTTGTCGATAGCTATCAGTTCAACTATCGCATGCTGCGGGTCACAGGCTATTCCACGTCCTATACAACACAGGTGCCGCAGCTCACCTACAATGGCCTTCTGAACAACCAACTGAACCGGGTGCCTATTGGTGAATGGGTCGTGCCGATGGTGCGTACGGTTTACAATGACGACAGAAACAAGTCTGTCATTTACCCCAATATCTGGGATTTGCCTGCCGATAGCTCCGCCATGCGCACCTATTCTTATGTGCCGGGGCTGTTGTCGTTCGTGCAGAACTCCAGCGAGTTCAAGCTCGCCCGGCCGGGCTATAGCGTCTATGACAGCGGCCTTCACACCAAGATTATCGACAGCGATCGTTCGCCCGCTTTGTGCATCATGGCGGGCGACCGCTACAACATCCCGGCTGACAGCTCGGTCACGCTCTATCCGCCTGTCGGTGTGGTCATTTCTGACACGGCCGTGACCGAGTTCATGTATCGGCGCGTCGGTCAGCCTTGGTATGTGCCGGGCTTTATCGCAACCGGCTATGTGCGCAACAGCCGGTTCAACATCTCCTATTCGGTCTCTCCGAACAGCGTCACCATATATAATGAGGGCACCGATCCTATCGACGTTCGCTTTGCAGTGACCAACATCGACCGCTCCGGAACCTCAACGGGCGGGAACCTCGTGGAATATGAGGGGCATGACGGGACAACGCGCTTCATCCAGTTCAAGAAGCCCGGCACCACGGACCCCGCGTCAAAGCCGAATGACATCCTGTTCGATACGCGCTTTCCGACACTCCAGATCATCAAGGAAGGCTTCATTCCGATCTCGGCTTTCAGCGCAGCACCGGCTGGGGAGCAGACGCTCTTCGGGACGGTTAAGGCGACGGTCCCATTCACGAACAACGGTTTCCTTCCGTTCCTGAAGTTCTCAATCGTGTTTCCGAATTGCGTCTCCACGCCGTTCATGAGCCTGCTTTACAACTATCCGGGCGGCTGGGGGCCGCCGTCTAACGTCTCGATGCTCGGCCAGATCGACAATAACCTTGCCACCTTTTGGGCTTCGCCCGGCAACTGGTCGCGGCGCTACATCGACGGCACCGATGTGAAAGAGGCTTACGACCTGCCTAATCCTATCGGCGTTCGCTACTTCATTCGCGGGATCGTGCTGCCATGATCCGCTGTCCCGGTCTTTTTCCCAACATTCGCAAATAGGTAGGAGCGAACATGGCCTATCAGGATCAATTTTACACGGTCGGCACGGTCAAAGTCACGAACGGCTCTCCGTCCGTTACGGGCACCGGCACGGGCTGGGCAACGGCGCTCATCAAGGGCGGTGTTTTCTATGCGGGTGGAGCGGCCTATCCGGTGCAATCCGTCGATAGCGAAACGGCACTGACGCTGGCGATCCCATATGTTGGCGCGACGGCAACCGGCTTGACCTACGCCATTGATCGGCAGCGGTCGCAAGCGACATCGGCTGTCGCCATGAACGACCGGCTGGCACAGATCATTCATCAAATTGCGATTGGCAACGTCGAGCAGCTGAGCGCATTGTCTTTTGCAGCTCGGCAAATTCTGCAGACTGGTGCAGATGGAAGGCTGAAACTCGTTAATCTCGCGGCCGACAAGGCGCTTGTGACCGATAACAATGGCGATGTCACGCCGATTGATCTGGGTGCCTTCGGACGCATATTGCTCGCACTGGCGGCGGGTACGTCCGCTCAATATATGCAGGGTGATGGAACTTGGCAGGCCAAGACGGGCTTGCCTGTGAGCACGGCAACCCAAACGGCATTGAATTTGAAGGCTAATCTGGCCGGTGCGAGCTTTTCTGGTGACGTGAGCACCACAGGAAGCATGAACCCAAAGAATGGGATGAGCACCGGCGGAATTGGTCAGGGCAAAGTCTATTTTTACAACAACGGCAACGCATATGTTGGCGAAATGGGCGTTTCTGTAAACTCCGGTTACGGTAACAGCATCGGCTTCTATAACAATGTCGCGGGCAACTGGTCGTTTAACAACAGCTTGAGCGTGAGCGGCTCTATCTCCAAGGGATCAGGCACTTTCCTGATCGATCACCCACTTGATCCCTACAATCGCAATCTTCGTCATGGCTTCGTGGAAGCGCCGCGCTATGACCTGATCTATCGGGGAACGGTTCGCCTCGTAAATGGTCGCGCTACGGTCGATATCGACGCCGCCAGCAATATGTCATCTGGCACGTTCGCCGCCCTGACCACGAATGCCGTGGTGACCAGTCTGCAAAATCAGGAAGGTTTTGCACGGCTGAAGCCGGGACCGATCAGCGGCGGTTCATTTGAGATCATCTGTGAGGATGAAGCCTGCACCGATCTGGTTTCGTGGGTTGTGATTGCCGAGCGCGACGATCCCTTTGTCAAATCCGACCTTGATCCGAACACAGACAGCAATGGCCGGTTTATCCCAGAATTTGATAAGCCGGATTACGAGGAGCCTGAAAATGCCTGAAGCAACACAGACGGTTACTGACAACGCCCGGATCGGCACGAAGGGAATGCCGATGCACTATGCCGCTTTCGGCCTTGAGCCACCAACGAAAACGGTGCCGGTAGAGAACGGACAGCCGCAGACAAGCGCTCCCGCCATGAATTTGCAGGAATATGCAGCGGCCAAGCGCTGGGAAAAGGAAGTCGGTGGGATCATAGTGAACGGCCTTCAGGTCGCTACCGATGACCGCTCGAAAATGATGATTTCAGGTGCTCGTGTTGCGGCTGAAGCTGACCCGAACTTCGTCACCCAGTGGAAGGCAGCAAACGGCTCATTTGTCACGATTGACGCGGCAGCGGTCATCAGGATCAGCGATATGATGCTGGCGCACGTTTCATACTGCTTTGCCATTGAGGCGGAAGTGCTGGCCGGTATTGCATCCGGAGCTATATCAACCGTCGATCAGATCGACGCCGCGTTCGCTTGAACGTATCCAGTCAGAGGCGTTCGCGCCTCTGGCAAGTAGGGACGGCCACGTTAATTCGTGGCAGCGGGAGCATCCGGTCAAAGATAACCCGCCCGACAGCCTCAATAGATAACCGTCGCATCCGTGCCCGTTCCGGGCCTCCGGTATGTGACTGATTCTTGGAATATCGTATATGACGATTCTAACGAACTACCGCGCAGTTGATCCCGTTTCACCTCCGGCTGCATACATTGGAGGAAAGCGACAACTTGCGCGCCGCATTGGTGAACGTATCGCCGCAGTGCCTCACGGGCTTTATGCCGAGCCGTTTGTAGGCATGGGCGGGGTGTTCTTCCGGCGCGCTAACGCACCACGCGCCGAGGTGATCAATGACAGGTCAGGCGATGTAGTGAACCTCTTCCGCATTCTTCAGCGTCACTATCCGCAGTTCATGGACACGTTGCGGTTCCAGATCACCAGCCGCCGCGAGTTTGAACGCTTGAAGGCAAGCGATCCGGCCACACTGACCGATCTGGAGCGCGCTGCCCGCTTTCTCTACCTTCAACGGCTGAGCTTTGGTGGCAAGGTTTCTGGCCGGTCATTCGGAGTGACCTATAGCGGCTCGTCGCGTTTCAACCTCACCAACCTCGCACCGCTCCTTCAGGATGTGCACGAACGCCTTGCGTCAGTCGTTATTGAAAACCTCGACTGGTGTGCCTTCATTGATCGTTACGACCGGCCCGAAACGCTCTTCTATCTCGACCCGCCATATTGGGGCACGGAAGATGCCTATGGGAAGGAGCTGTTTAGCAAGGATCAATATGAGGTCATGGCCGAGCGCCTCGGCCGCATCAAAGGCCGATTCATTATGTCGATCAACGATGTTCCGGAAATTCGCTCGATCTTTGCGGCGTTCGGTATCGAAGAGGTTTCGCTGACCTATTCGGTATCAGGCGGCAAGGGAAAGCCTGTGGACGAATTGATCATCAGCTGACCATGCCGCTGAGCCGAGCGGCAATGGCAATTCGTAGGTTCTGAATCGCCATTGCACGATTGGGCTTACCGCCTTAGCTTCCAACCCGGTTTCACAAGGGGGTTTCAGATGAAACAAATCGCGTCAGCACTAACGATCCTTATTGCCATGTCAGCAAATGCAATCGCTAGCGATGCTGAAAAGACGAAGATCGAAGAGTTCTCTTCCGATCTTCTCGCCCTGTACGCCGTGTCAGGCACCGCAAAACAGCAGCTCGCTAACATGAACCCGGATGCACAGGTTTACGCCGTTTCAAGGCTTATGAAGCAAGCGCAGGCATTTCAGACAAAATGGGGAAACAGCGATCTGGTCGAGATTGAACGCTTCCGCTTATCCGGTGGCGATCAGCTTGTGCTCGATGTCGAGTATCGTTTCAAATAGCAATGCTTTAACCGGCCTTTAAAGAACCTTTGAAGGCCGGTTCAAATCCGCTTCATCGTCACTGTGAAGCTATTTGACATTTGGTCTGGAAATTCAGCGATTCCGGTTTGCCGTGACAAAATTCCGGAAAATCGCGTCACGCTACAAAAGCCTGCTTAGAAATTCTGATTTGCTGCCAAATGTTGTGACAAAAATGCCAAACCGCGCGTCACGCTACACCCGGCTTTCGAAACACGAAAGCCGATCTGCAAGTCTTTGCTTTTAAAGGAAATGGTGGGCCCGGAGGGACTCGAACCCCCAACCAAGCGGTTATGAGCCGCCGGCTCTAACCAATTGAGCTACAGGCCCCACGCAACACTGCACGTACCCTAAAGAAACGGAAGATACAACTGTCAAATCTGTCAGTCGCCCTAATGCGCACATATTCGATTGCGATGCATGGC
>JAEXXS010000347.1 GCA_023451915.1 Pseudomonadota bacterium
TGGCCTTCATAAATGCCGGAAGCAACCCATTGCTTCGCCGCCTTCTGATACACGTCGATCGTAATTCCGAGTTGGTCTACCTTGGCTTGTGACAGCATGTATTCCCTCTTGAATGGTGAAACGCACAGCCCAAAAGTGTGAAACGGCTTTTGGACAAGATGTGCGTAAGATACATAAGAGGAGCACCAATCTGATTGACCAGCTTTGGCGCTCCCAAAGTGAAGGGAGAATATATAATCGATTTGACGACAAACTGATGTCACTTTTTCGCTACCGGATTATAATTCTGATAAAACATAATGTTTTTAACATCTTACGGATGTATAAATCCATGTTTGATCCACATGGTTCTATCCATAAGAATTACTATGTTTACTTAAAACATTTATACTTGTGCAGGCATTCAATATTCTTCTGCATCAAGCTGAAACATGTCGGCGGCAAGATTGGAACCGTTCATGACGCAGGCATTTTCCGCCTTGCAACGGAATGCATTTCCAGCAAAAGTGTGAAATGGTTTTGTGGTTGATACGCGTAAAAACAATTAGTTAGCAACAAAATTGGTATCGCCGTCCCGGTAGAATGGTCAAGAGGTTCGCCATGGAACAGCCCGATTACGACCGTGCCTTCGGCGAGATTATCCGGTGGCTGAAGCAGGAAGGACTAATCCTGCAAACCGATCTTGAGGGCAATACCGAGCTTTCCACCCGTGCCGAGCGCATCGGTCGCAAAAGGCGGCGCGAGGCGGCGGCGACACAAGAATAAGAAACCGGCATCATAAACGGGGGAGTTGAGATGCGGCACAAAGGTCTGTTCGGATTTGGGGGTCTGCTGGAATTCGGGCGGAATCGGACGCTCTATGGTCTTTTTCTGTTCTGCGCGGTCTGCGCCATTGCGGGCAGTCTGCTGAGCTATAATGGCGAGACCTCGTTCTGGCGCTGGCTGCATTATCTCACCAAGCCGACTGCTACGCTGCTTCTGCTGGCGGCGGTTCTGTGTTCCGGCAGGCCGCGCTCGAAATCCTATGGTTTTGCCGTGGCTTTTGGCCTTGCCTTCGCGGCACTTGGCGATTTTTTCCTGATGCTGCCGGGCGATTATTTCATGGCCGGGCTGGTCTGTTTTCTCATCACCCATTGCGCCTATATTTACGCCCTGTCGCGCCATAACCGCTTTGCGCAGAACAAAGCGCCCTTCATTGTCTTTGGGCTTGCGGCAATTGCGCTGATCACCGGTCTCTGGACGGCGTTGCCGGGGGGCATGAAAATCCCCGTCATCCTTTATGCTGCGGCCCTCGGCACCATGGCCGCGCAGGCTTTCAGCCGGGCAAGCAGCACCGAACCGGAAACACCGCAGCACTACGCCGCCTGGCTGGCGGCATTGGGGGGCTTGTTCTTCATGGTCAGCGACACGCTTCTGGCCTATGACCGGTTCCGCTTCGACATTCCGCTGAACGGGCTCTGGGTGCTCGCCACCTATTATGTGGCGCAATTCCTGTTCGCCCGGTCGACGGAGGATTTCACCCATGAGCGATGATCTCGACGCAGTTTTCGCCCGTCTGCGTCAAGCATGGCTGGATCATCGCCCGCCCTATGAACAGCGCATCGATGACCTCAAGCGGCTGCGCGCTCATTTGGCGGCGCAGCTTGAGGACATGGCGAAAGCGATCAGCGCCGATTTTGGAAACCGCTCCGCGCATGAAACTCTGCTCGGCGAAGCCAGCGTGGTCTTTGCCGAAATCGACGATGCGCTGCATCATCTCAAGCGCTGGATGAGGCCGCAGCGCCGCAAGGCAGGCTGGAAATTATGGCCAGCGAAAGCCGAACTCCGCTTCGTGCCGCTTGGCGTGGTCGGCGTTATTGCGCCCTGGAACTATCCGGTCAATCTGGCGCTCGCGCCGCTGGTGGCGGCCATTGCGGCAGGCAATCATGTTCTGGTCAAACCGTCCGAACACACGCCACAGACCGCAGCCTTCCTGCAAAAGCTGATCAGCTCGGTCTTCCCGGACAATCGGGTTGCCGTGGTGCAGGGCGATGCAGCGCTTTCGGCCCGCTTTGCCAGCCTGCCTTTCGACCATCTGTTCTTCACCGGCTCCACCGCCGTCGGGCGCAAGATCATGGCAGCGGCAGCAGCCAATCTGACGCCGGTGACGCTGGAACTTGGCGGCAAGTCTCCCGCCATCATCAGCGAAAACGCCAATCTGGTGCGCGCCGCACGCGCCATCGCAAACGGCAAATTCTTCAATGCCGGACAGACCTGCATCGCGCCGGATTATGTGCTGGTCCACCACAGCAAGCGCGATGAATTCATCGCCCTGCTCAAAGCTGAAATGCAGGCCCGTTTTGGCGGCGCGTCCGCCGGGCACGACCGCACGACCATCATCAACGATGCGCAGTACCAGCGGCTAATCGGCCTGCTGGCCGATGCGAAGGACAAGAGCGAAGGCGTCGTCGAGCTGCTTGCGCCGTCCACCGAACCGCGCCTGATGACGCCGACGCTCATTCTTGAGCCGCAAGCGACCAGCGCCGTGATGGCGGAAGAGATTTTCGGGCCGCTGCTGCCGATCATCAGCTATCGCTCGACCGATGACGCCATTGCCCATGTGCTTGGCCATGCCCGCCCGCTGGCGCTTTATTGTTTCAGCGAGAACACTGCCGAGATCGAGACCATCCTCGCCCATCTGGTCGCAGGCGGGGTCTGCATCAACGATACGCTCTATCATTTTGCCTGTACCAGCCTGCCCTTCGGCGGCGTCGGCGCGAGCGGCATGGGCCAATATCACGGGTTTGCCGGGTTCCTGACCTTTTCCAAGGCCATGCCGATATTGACGAAATATGCGCCTGCCCCTAGCGACCTCATCAAGCCGCCCTATCGCGGCCTGACGGACAGGCTGGTTCGTTTCATTGCCCGCTGAACATCTGCCCTAAACACTCAATTGTGCGGGGCCGCCCTGTTCAAATTGCATAGCAAACTACCTATATTGAGGCGTATAAATTTGAAGTATCCAACGTGAACTGACGACCTTACGGGTGAAAAGGGTGCAGAAGAAAAAGGAAGCCAACCGGATATCGAAGTCGATCCTGACAGCGATCCGCAACAGGCCGGGTTTCAGGCCTCTCCACGCCAATATCACTGGCGGTGATATTGTTATTGCATCCTATAATGTTCACAAATGCATCGGCATCGACAAGCAGTTCAACCCGCAGCGCACCGCAGATGTCATCAGCGAAATCGACGCGGATGTTATAGCGTTGCAGGAAGCCGACAAGCGTTTCGGTGAACGATCGGGGCTTCTCGACCTTGGCCTGCTGGAACGCCGCCACGGTCTCATTCCCGTCCCGATCACCTCCACAATGCCCAAGGGGCATGGCTGGCACGGTAATGTGCTTTTGTTTCGCGAAGGCATTGTTCGCAATGTGCAGCAGCTGAAACTGCCGGGCGTAGAGCCGCGCGGCGCGCTCGTTGCCGACCTGCAATTTCCGGCAGGTCCGCTGCGCGTGATCGCCGCGCATCTGGGGCTCCTGAAACGCTCCCGCGAGCAGCAGGCGGAAAGCATCCTCACCGCCTTGCAGGAAGCCGACACGCTGCCGACACTGTTGATCGGCGATCTCAATGAATGGCGTATCGGCAAACGTTCGTCGCTCGCAGCGCTGATGCCGACCTTCAATCATGTGGCGACGGCGGTGCCGAGTTTTCCGTCACGCTTTCCGGTCTTCGCCCTCGACCGCGTGATGGGCGCGCCGCATAATCTCGTGACGTCGGTGGAGGTTCACAACACGCCGCTGGCGCGTATGGCCTCCGACCATCTGCCAATCAAGGCGCATCTCGATTTGAAGACGGCGATAGAGCATTTCCAGCAAAACTATCAAACGGCTTTGCGTTTGGAAATGCGTGAAAATGAATAGGCCTGTTGCACAATCTCAATCCTGAGATTCCCGCGAGCAGAACCGGCTCATAGATAAGGCGAACCGAGCCAGATGATCCGGTCGATCAACCGCACCAGAAACGGGCGGTTCTTGAGGCGTGTCAGATTGACCTGACGGCTCTCCTCGATGACCTTGCCGATCCGTTCTTCCACCTGCCGCGCCACATCGCGATCCAGAATTTCCAGATCGATTTCGAAGTTGAGCCGCAAGGAGCGCGGATCGATATTCGATGAGCCGACATAGGACCATGTACCGTCAATCGTCATCAGCTTGGAATGGTTGAACGCGCCGCCCGCACGCCAGATGCGGCAGCCGTCCTTCAAAAGCTGGTCGAACTGGGCGCGCATGGCGCGGTCTACAAGCTTGAGATTGTTGACCCCCGGCACAACAATATCCACCGACACGCCGCGCCGCGCCGCCGTGACCAGCGCGCTGATCAATTCGCGATCCGGCAGCAGATAGGGCGACATGATGAGGATATGCTGCTCGGCTATCGAGAACGCGCCCATCATCATGCGATGGTTGGTTTCGACATTCTTGTCAGGGCCGGAGCCGACCACACGCACCAGCGTACCGGTGCCGGGCGGGTTTTCCGGCGGGGCAATGCGCCATGCGTCGCCGGTCAGCAATTCGCCCGTGGCAAATCGCCAGTCCTCCGAAGCAATGTGGAAGAGATCGGCAATGGCCGGTCCTTCCAGCCGGAAATGCGTATCGATCGCCACCGCGTCGCCAGCAATCGCCCGCACGAAACCGGCGCGGATATTCATGCCGCCGGTAAAGCCATATCGTCCGTCGACAACGAGGATTTTGCGGTGGGTGCGCAAATTGGCATAAGGCAGGCGCAGGCCAATGATGATGTTGCCGTTGAAGACATCCACCATCACGCCATTTTCCTTGAGCAGGCTCACAATGCTCGGGATGGAATAACGCGCCCCAACCGCATCGATCAGCACCCGCACTTCCACACCGCGTTTGACGGCCTCGCCCAGCGCTTCGACAAATTGCATGCCGATGGCGTCGCGGTCGAAAATATAGGTTTCGAGCAAGATGCTGCGTTCGGCCTTGCCGATGGCTTCCAGCATGGCAGCATAGGCCTCATCGCCGGTTTCCAGCATTTCAATGCGATTGCCGCTGGTGAAATCATAAAGGCTGACAGCGTCGCCCAGAATCTTCATCGCGCCGAACTGCCGCCCGAATGCGGCGCGCACGAGGTCGTTGGTCGTGTCGAAATGCGAGAGGTGATAAAGCGCGATATGCCCCAGCGCGCGCTGCTGCGTGAGCGTCGAACGCCGGATCCGGTTAACGCCCGCAATGGCATAGACCACCGCCCCCACGATGGGCGACAGCACGATCACGCCGACCCAGCCAAGCGCGGTGCGCACTTCGTCCTTGGTCATGGTTGCATGAATGGCCGCTATCGCACCGAGTACAATCGACAGGACAGCCAGAATGTGCGGCCAGTAATGGGAAACCAGATCGAACATCGAACAGACTTTTCCAACAACAATTGAGTACCGGGAAACCGGCAGCGCCCCCGCGTCAAGTTCCTGAAATATGTAGCCGATAGTGATTAAAACAGGTGTAACGGCAAAGAGATAGAGCAGAACGGGCTAAAAAACTGCGCAGAGCGCGAATTAGTTTATGCGCAAAAACAAAGGGATATGGTCTTCCGTCCCCGGAACCAATGCGGTTTTGCGCGCCTGACGGCGAAGCCCGAACCGGCATTTGCGGCCAAAGCTGGTCAAACGCTCAACATGCCTTATATTGTTGCGTGGGTTACGAAAATTCGGTCACGACAATTCGAGGGACAAGAGGGTTATTCGATGGCAACGACGAACAAAGATTTCGACAATCCGGTGTTACCAACAGAACTGACGTCCAAGTGGGGCTGGTTCGTCGCGCTCGGCGTGGCGCTTCTCATTTTGGGCGGCATCGCCTTCGGCAATCTGGTGCTGGCTACGGTCGTTTCGGTCTATTATGTCGGCCTGATGATGCTGATCGCCGGCGTGATCGAAATCATCCATGCTTTCGGTGTGAAGACCTGGGGCCGGTTTTTCTTCTGGCTCCTGAGCGGCCTGCTTTATGCGGCAGCGGGCGTCGTCACCTTCATCAACCCGATATTGGCGGCGGGCGTGCTGACATTCCTGCTGGCGGCAGCCCTTCTTGGCTCCGGCCTCTTCCGCGTCTGGATGGGCTTCAAGTCGAAACCGGCCTCCGGCTGGGGCTGGATCGTGGCCGGCGGCGTCATCACCGCTCTGCTCGGCCTTATCATCGCCATTCAGTGGCCGGTCAACAGCCTGTTCATTCTTGGCCTTTTCCTGGCCATCGATCTGATTTTCCAGGGCTGGACCTATATCGCCTTCGGTCTTGGCATCAAAAGCCGCTAAAATCTCAGCTATTTCTATAAAAGCGGCGTGATCAACGCCGCTTTTTCATTTCCAGCCCTATGCAGGCCGTGGCGCTTGTTGAGATTTTGCCCAATGACTGCTAGATGCAGCGCAACATCTTTGCGGCGCTTATTGGCGCGGCCCAACATTTCGCCATCACGAGTTTCTTCATGCCTGCTGACAATCCCGTTTCCAAGCGCCGCACCTTCGCGATTATCGCGCACCCGGACGCCGGTAAGACCACGCTGACCGAAAAGCTGCTGCTGTTTGGCGGCGCTATCCAGCTTGCCGGTGAGGTGAAGGCCAAGAAGGACCGCATCCAGACCCGTTCGGACTGGATGAACATCGAACGCGACCGCGGCATCTCGGTGGTCACCTCGGTGATGACCTTCGAATATAAGGACTGCATCTTCAACCTGCTCGATACGCCGGGCCACGAAGACTTCGCAGACGACACCTACCGCACGCTGACCGCAGTCGACAGCGCGGTCATGGTCATCGACGCCGCAAAGGGTATCGAGCCGCGCACGCTAAAACTGTTCGAAGTCTGCCGCATGCGCGATATTCCCATCGTCACTTTCGTCAACAAGATGGACCGCGAAGCACGCGATCCGCTCGAAATCCTCGACGAGATCGAAGAAAAGCTAGCGCTCGATACGGCGCCGATCACCTGGCCTATCGGCTCGGGCAAGAGTTTTGCCGGCACCTATGACCTGCATAACAATACGATGCGCCGTCAGGACAATGAAGAACAGCCGACCAAGGTCAGCGGCCCGGAAGAAGCCGCCGCTTTGCTGCCTGAAAACGAGCGCGAAGCCTGGCTGGAAAGTATCGAACTGGCACGCGGCGTCT
>JAEXXS010000352.1 GCA_023451915.1 Pseudomonadota bacterium
CGCGCATAGCTCTTGCCGATGCTCGCCACTTCTTCGCCCAGCGCTTCCTGGGTCTGTGCGGTGAGGATCGAAGCCGAAAGATTGGTCATATAGAAGACCAGCGCGACCGCGCCGACAACGAAAAGAAGCAGATAGAGAGCCGACAGGCGCACCGCCGTGGTGCGCATAAGCGCAGAAAACCGGCCCATCAGTCCACCTTGGCGGCGGTCTGTTTGGTACGCCCGGCCTTCAGCATGTAACCAGCGCCACGCACAGTATGCAGCAGCGGCCCGTCAAAGCCCTTTTCGATCTTGGAGCGCAGACGCGAAATATGCACATCGATCACGTTGGTCTGTGGGTCGAAGTGATAATCCCAGACATTTTCGAGCAGCATGGTGCGTGTCACGACCTGACCCGCATGACGCATGAGATATTCAAGCAGGCGGAATTCCCGCGGTTGCAGCGTGATGTCCACGTCTTGACGGCGCGCGGTATGCGCAAGCCGGTCAAGTTCGAGATCGCCAACGCGATAGATCGTGTCCGCCTCGCGTGGGCTGGAACGGCGCTGCAACACTTCCACGCGCGCCAGAAGCTCGGAAAATGCATAGGGCTTGGTCAGATAATCGTCGCCACCCGCGCGAAGGCCCGTCACGCGATCATCGACTTCGCCGAGCGCCGATAGAATCAACACCGGCGTCTCCATGCCCTTGGCCCGCAGGCCCGCCACGACGGACAGTCCGTCGCGCTTCGGCAGCATGCGATCCACGACCAGCACATCATAAGTGCCGTTTTCGGCCAGCGCGTAGCCGGTCTCGCCGTCGCCGGCAATATCTGCCGAATGTCCGGCTTCGCTGAAAGCTTTCTCCAGATAACGAGCAGCTTCGCGGTCATCTTCAATAACGAGAATTTTCATGGCGCCA
Organism: Pseudomonadota bacterium; assembly: GCA_023451915.1. Next base: position 900 of record JAEXXS010000352.1, read on the forward strand.
CTTATAAATCACGTTCGGAGATCCAGCACATCCCGAAAAGTGTGAGACGGTTTTTCGGATAAGATGTGCGTAAACAAAAACTTAGAGCGCAGCTCCGATTCAAAAAGATCGAAATGCGCTCTAAGGCGATGCCAGGCAGTTACCCGCCTGGCATCCAGTTCATCAAAAGTCGCTACGGATGCCGGTCATCAACCCTGATCGATCGGCAGGGCCACGAAGCGGCTCTGATCGTTGCTCTGCAACTGCAGCAGCACAGCCTTGCGACCCGACTTGGAGGCTTCGCTGATGGCATTGTTGATGTCCTTGGCGCTCTTCACCGCCTGGTTGTTGACGCTGATGATGACATCGCCGGAGCGAACGCCACGGTCAGCGGCATCGCTATCTGGATCGACATCGGTGACCACCACGCCGTCACCATCTTCCGATGGTGTCACGGTCAGCCCGTAGCTGTCGAGCGTTTCGCTCTGCTGGCCGCCCTTGTCTTCATCCGTCGCGCCGCCAGCCTGCTTCAGATCCTTCGGCATCGCCTCGATGGTGATGCTGATTTCTTCAGCCTTGTTCTTGCGCCAGACGCTGAGGGCCGCCTTTTCACCCGGATTGATACCGGCCACCTTGCGGGCCAGATCACGCGGGTCCTGTACCGTTTCACCGTTCACGGCGGTGATCACGTCACCGGCCTGAATACCAGCCTTGGCGGCGGGACCATCCTTCTGCGGCGAAGCGACGATTGCGCCCTTTTCCTCGGCGAGACCAAGCGAAGCGGCGATATCCTTCGTCACCGGCTGTATCTGCACACCGATCCAGCCGCGTTCAACCGAGCCCTTCTTGATGAGCTGATCGACCACCTGCTTGGCGGTGCCCGACGGGATTGCGAAGGCGATACCGACGCTACCGCCCGAAGGGGAGAAAATGGCGGTGTTGATGCCCACGACCTGACCAGACAGGTTGAAAGCAGGACCACCCGAGTTGCCCTTGTTCACAGCCGCATCGATCTGGATGAAGTCGTCGTAAGGACCGGCACCGATGTCACGACCACGCGCCGAAACGATACCCGAAGTCACCGTGCCGCCGAGACCAAACGGATTGCCGACTGCAACAACCCAGTCGCCGACGCGAACCTGATTGTCATCGCCGAAAGCGACATAGGTGAACTTGCGCTTGGCGTCGTCAACCTTCAGCACGGCAAGGTCGGTGCGCGGATCGGTGCCGATCAGCTTGGCGTCGAGTTCGGTGCCGTCATCCATGACAACCGTGTAGGCATCACCGTCGGAAACGACGTGATTGTTGGTGACGACATAGCCGTCTTCAGAGATGAAGAAACCGGAGCCCTGTGCGTAAGGGCGTTCATGGCCTGGACGGCCAGGACGCTTGCCGGGGCCACGGCGGCTATCGGGACCCGTATCGCCACGCGGCGGCTCCATACCGAAATCACGGAAGAAGCGCTTCAGCGGATGATCGTCCGGCAGTTGGTCGAAACCGCGCGCGCCAAAGTTCTGGCCGCCACGGCTGTCGGCTTCCTGCACATTCTTCTTCACAGTCACGCTGACGACGGCAGGACGTACCTTTGCGACGAGATCCGCAAAGCCGACAGTCTGCTGCGGCGGCGTCACCTGAACGGCTTCGGCGCGCGCATCGTTGAGCGCGCCAAGCGGGCCGGTCGCAACGAACGCGCCGGCAAGGGCAGCGCAAACTGCGACAGCTGCAACGTTTCTGCGGTAATGGGAAGTGCTAGCTCTGGACATCTATTTCTCCTTAAGAGCGGTAATCCGGCCTTCGCTCTCGTCT
>JAEXXS010000384.1 GCA_023451915.1 Pseudomonadota bacterium
ATTCGCCCTGATGGCCGGCGTTCATGCGGCTTCGGCGCAGGAAATCACTGATGCCCATCTGCAGGCTGCCCGCGAAGCGATCTCCGCGATCCACGCGACCGAGCAGTTCGACGAGATTCTGCCGAACGCAGCCCGCGCGCTCAAGGGCGAGTTGATCCAGAAGGACCCGAATCTCGAAGGTCTGATCACCAAGACCGTGGATGAAAAAGCGCTGGCTCTGGCTTCGCGCCGTTCGGATTTGGAAACCGAATCTGCGCGCGCTTATGCAAAGGCGTTTTCCGAAGAAGAACTGAAAGCGATCTCGACCTTCTATACCTCGCCAGCTGGCAAGAAGCTCCTGTCGGAAGGCCCGATTGTGACCCGTGAAGTCGTGAAAGCCGCCAATGTCTGGCAAAATGGCGTTGCCCGTGACCTCGCTCGTGATGTTGCGGAAGTTCTGGCCGCACAGGCCCGTGCGGCGGCAGGCCAGCAGACGCAGCAGCCTGCCCAGCAGTAATTCACGTTTCAGTTCAAATAATTTGAAAGCCCGGCGACTTGGCCGGGCTTTTTCTTTTGCCTACATATCATCGTCAGTAATTCTGAAGGAGATTCCCCATGGCCGGATATGACTACGACCTCTTTGTTATCGGTGGCGGTTCCGGTGGTGTGCGCGCAGGCCGACTGGCGGGCGCGATGGGGAAGAAGGTTGGTCTGGCTGAAGAATATCGCATGGGCGGCACCTGCGTCATTCGCGGCTGCGTGCCGAAAAAGCTGTTTGTCTATGCCTCGCAATTTCCCGAACATTTCGAGGACGCTGCTGGCTACGGCTGGACCGTGGGCGAAAGCAGCTTCGACTGGAAGAAGCTGGTCGCCGCTAAAGACAAGGAAATTGACCGTCTGGAAGGGCTCTATCGTAAGGGGCTCGAAAATTCGAAGGTCGAGATTTTTGCAAGCCGCGCCGTGCTTATCGATGAACACACGGTCGAACTGAAGGCGGATGGGCGTCGGGTTACGGCAGAGCATATTCTGATCGCCACGGGCGGCCGTCCGCACCCGCATGAGGCTTTGCCCGGCCACGAGCATTGCATCAGCTCCAACGAGGCTTTCCATCTGGAAGAACTGCCGAAGGCGATTGTCATTGCAGGCGGCGGCTATATCGCGGTCGAATTCGCCAATATCTTCCATGGTCTCGGTGTGGAAACGACGCTTGTCTATCGCGGCAAGGAAATTCTGAACGGTTTCGACGGTGATGTCCGCCATTTGTTGCATGAAACGATGGAAGCCAAGGGCATTCGTATCATTTGCGAGGCAGTGTTCGAGAATGTCTCGAAGCAGGCAAACGGCCTGTTGTCGATTTCGTTATCAAATGGCGAAACGCTCGAAGCCGGGCAGGCGATGCTGGCGCTTGGCCGCATGCCCAACACGGAGGGTCTCGGCCTTGAGGCCGCCGGTGTAAAGCTCGACAAGCTTGGCGCTATCGAAGTGGATGACTATTCGCGCACCAGCACCGCGAATATCTGGGCGGTGGGCGATGTGACCAACCGCGTGCAGTTGACGCCTGTGGCCATTCATGAAGCGATGTGCTTCCTCGAAACGGTGTTCAAGGATAATCCGACTAAGCCGGATCATGAACTGATCGCAACGGCTGTCTTTTCCCAGCCGGAAATCGGCACTGTTGGCCTGACGGAGGAAGAGGCTGCAAAGAAATATCCGGACGTCGAAGTCTATCGCGCCTTGTTCCGCCCGATGAAGAACACGCTTTCGGGCCGCAACGAAAAGATGCTGATGAAAATCGTGGTCGACGCGAAGAGCCGTAAGGTGCTTGGCACCCATATAATGGGGCCGGACGCCGGTGAAATGGCGCAGCTTTTGGGCATTTCGCTGAAGGCGGGAGCGACCAAGGACGACTTTGACCGTACCATGGCCGTGCATCCGACAGCCGCCGAAGAACTGGTCACCATGTACAAGCCAAGTTACCGCGTCGTGAATGGCGAAAGGGTCGATGGCTGATCCTTTCGCCGCAGGCGAAGATCATTAACGAATATTGCTGGTATAAAACCCGCGCGTGCATTATATCAGCGCGACCCACGCACGCCGGGGTTTAGACATTCCAGATATGAGACTGGCATCTTCATCAGGTGCAAGCTGCATGGATGGGAATTCCGGCTTTCGTGTAAGGAGGATATAATCCGAGGATTATCGAGCGGATAACGCAAACAGGTGCTCTAATGACGAAGAACTGGACCCCGCATTCCTGGAGAAACAAACCGATCAAGCAAGTGCCGTTTTATCCGGACGCACAGGCTTTGAACGACGTTGAGGCCCGTCTTCGCACCTATCCGCCATTGGTTTTTGCAGGCGAGGCGCGCAAGCTCAAGCAGCAGCTGGCCGCAGTGGCGGAAGGCAAGGCTTTTCTGCTTCAGGGCGGCGATTGCGCCGAAAGCTTCGCTGAACATGGCGCGGACAATATCCGCGACTTCTTCCGTGTGTTCCTGCAAATGGCCGTTGTGCTTACCTTCGGCGCTTCCAAGCCGGTGGTGAAGGTCGGCCGTATTGCCGGTCAGTTCGCCAAGCCGCGTTCGTCGGATATGGAAACGAAGGATGGCATCGAGCTGCCGTCCTACCGTGGTGACATCATCAACGGCATCGATTTCGACGAATCCTCGCGTACGCCGGATCCGCAGCGTCAGGACATGGCTTACCGCCAGTCCGCAGCAACGCTGAACCTGCTGCGCGCTTTCGCGCAGGGCGGCTATGCCAATCTGGAAAACGTGCACCAGTGGATGCTCGGCTTCGTCGGCAAGAGCCCGCAGGCTGAACGTTACACCGCTCTGGCGCAGCGCATTTCGGAAACGATGAACTTCATGCGCGCTATCGGCATCACCTCAGACAGCAACCATTCGCTGCGCGAGACGGATTTCTACACGAGCCATGAGGCGCTGCTTCTCGGCTATGAAGAAGCGCTAACCCGCGTCGATTCCACGTCGGGCGACTGGTACGGCACGTCCGGTCACATGATCTGGATCGGCGATCGCACGCGTCAGGCCGACCATGCGCATATCGAATATTGCCGTGGCATCAAGAACCCGCTCGGTCTCAAATGTGGCCCATCCCTGCAGCCGGATGATCTCATCCGCCTGATCGACCTGCTCAACCCGGAAAACGAAGCCGGTCGTCTGACGCTCATTGCGCGCTTCGGCTACGACAAGGTGGGCGATCACCTGCCGCAGCTTATCCGCGCTGTCGAAAAGGAAGGCCGCAAGGTCGTTTGGTCCTGCGATCCGATGCATGGCAATACGATCACCGCTGGCGGCTACAAGACGCGTCCGTTCGACCGCATCCTCAAGGAAGTGGAATCCTTCTTCGCGATCCATCGCGCCGAAGGCACACATCCGGGCGGTATCCATGTCGAAATGACCGGCAAGAACGTCACGGAATGCACGGGCGGTGCTCGCGCTATTTCGGCAGATGATCTTCAGGACCGTTACCACACCCATTGCGATCCGCGCCTGAATGCCGATCAGGCGCTGGAGCTGGCATTCCTGCTGGCCGAACTCCTCAAGAAGGAGCGCGATGCGGGCGCTGAAAAACAGGTCGCAAGCGCCTGAACTGCACCTAGATTATAATTACATTTAGCAGGGCGGAGGTTTCGATCTCCGCCCTGTTGCTTTTGAAGCAGAGTTGTCTAAAGCATTCTCGGGCAACAGCGTGAAATTGTGACCAGTCTCTCTTGGGGGTATTTATGCAGCGCATTTTTCTGGCCTTTATAAACTCCATGCGGGCACTGAAATATCTCGCTGGCAATGAAAAGGCCGT
>JAEXXS010000402.1 GCA_023451915.1 Pseudomonadota bacterium
GGAAACCGCTGTTACATTAAGGGCAACGTAATAATTGAAGTGTCCAGCTTGCGTCCTGACGGTTCGCGCGGCGCTTATAAGGATCAGTACCTTGAAAAACCCCGAGGAGCGCCCCGTAGAAAAGGCGCAACAAGGGGCGTCCGGCGGACAATCGGGAAATGCTCAAGCCCGGAATCCGTCGACTAACGGCAAGCGCAAACCGCGCAAGGAAGCCGTTGCAGAAGCGGGCAATGCGCGTAGCGCACCCGATTCAGGACGCCCAAAGCCGCAAAGTGAAGCGGACGACAAGGGTTCCGGCAGCCAGCGGAAGCGCGCACGCCGTCGCCACCGTGGCAAAGCGGGACGGCGACCGGAGACGGCTGTCGCCCAGAAAGCTGCGGAAGAAACCGCGCTGCAAGGAGCCAAGTCTCCCGGCAAAATCTCGAATCGTCGCAGGCGCGCCCGCAAGAAGAAGCAGGCGCAGCAGCACAATATTGCCGCGCCGCGGACAGTAGAACACGCGCCCAAGAGTACGCATGAAACGCCGCGTCGCGACAATCACGCGCAAGCATCGTCGCATGCCAAGCGGAAGAACGGCGCGGCACAGCCGCCACGGCACAACCACGCCGAAGCGCCCCTCTACGCAGCGCTTGACCTTGGCACCAACAATTGCCGCCTGTTGGTCGCATCGCCGACCCGACCGGGGCAGTTCCGCGTTGTGGATGCTTTTTCGCGGATCGTGCGTCTCGGCGAAGGCTTGAGCGCGACTGGAAGACTGAGCGACAACGCCATGCAGCGCGCCATCGAGGCGCTCAAGATCTGTCGCGACAAACTGGCCGGCAAGAAAATCCGCCGTTCGCGCCTGATCGCGACCGAGGCTTGCCGCGCTGCTTCGAACGGCGAAGAGTTTCTGGTGCGGGTGCGCGAGGAAACCGGGCTTGAACTGGAGATCGTTGATCGCCAGACAGAAGCGCGTCTTGCCGTTTCCGGCTGCGGAACACTGGTTGCACGCGAAACGGAAGCGGTCGTTCTGTTCGATATTGGCGGCGGTTCTTCGGAAATCGCGCTGATCGACGTTTCGCAACGCCGTTCGCCGCGTCTTGCCGAACATATCATGGCCTGGACGTCGCTCCCTGTGGGTGTCGTGACGCTTGCCGAACGTTTTGGCGGGCGCAATGTCACGCAGGAAAGTTTTGAGGCGATGGTCGGTCATGTGACCGAACTTCTGTCGAGCTTTTCCGAACGGCATTGCCTTGGCCAACTGGCTTCAAGTCCGCGTTTCCATTTGCTCGGCACATCCGGTACGGTTACCACACTTGCCGGTATTCATTTGGGTTTGGAACGCTATGACCGTCGTCGCGTCGATGGCATGTGGATGGGCTCGGAAGATGTGACGCAGATGACAAGCCGTCTCCTGTCGTGGGATTTCGACGCCCGCGTCGCCAATCCATGCATCGGCGCGGACAGGGCCGATCTCGTGCTTGCGGGTTGCGCCATTCTCGATGCCATCCGCAAGGTCTGGCCGAGCGAAAAACTTCTGGTGGCGGATCGCGGCTTGCGTGAAGGCATTTTGACCGAACTGATGTCGCGCGACGGCGCATGGCGGCACAATCGCGCGCAATTGCGCCAATAAATGCGCTGTTGGCGCTAGAACAGGCAACTGACAATGAGCAAAGCAGGCGGAAACAAGGGCGGCACGAAGACGGGTGCCAAAACGGGCGGGCGTGGTGGTGCGGGCACCAGCAATCTGCACGTCCGCGTGAAGAAGAAGGCAGGCACGATCAAGGAATCCTCACGTCGCTGGCTGCTGCGTCATCTGAACGATCCCTATGTGCACAAGTCCAAGCAGGACGGCTATCGTTCGCGCGCAGCTTACAAGCTGATCGAGATCAACGACCGCTATGATCTGCTTAAGAAGGGCCAGAAGATCATCGATCTTGGTGCAGCACCCGGCGGCTGGTCCCAGATTGCGGCCAAGATCGTCGGCTCCACCGACGAAAACCCGCATGTGGTCGGCATCGACTATCTCCATGTCGATCCGTTGCCGGGCGTCATCCTGCTGGAAATGGACTTTCTCGACGATGAAGCGCCGCAGAAACTGATGGAAGCGCTTGGCGACAAGCCCGATCTCGTCATTTCCGATATGGCGGCACCCACCACGGGCCACCGCCGCACTGACCATCTGCGCACGGTACACCTGTGCGAAGTGGCGGCTGATTTTGCGGTCTCGGTGCTGAAGCCCGGCGGCCACTTCCTGACCAAGACCTTTCAGGGCGGTACGGAAAATGAGCTTCTGGCCATGCTGAAGCAGAAATTCCGCTCGGTTCATCACGTCAAGCCGCCCGCATCGCGCGCGGAATCGGTCGAGCTTTATCTGCTCGCACGTGATTTCAAGGGATAGAGCGGTTCCGGTTAAAACGGAATCGTGGAACCGCTCTATCTATTTGTTTTACGCATTATCCTACGCATCGAAGCGGGATCAGAAATCAGTCCAGTGGACTGATTTCCCCGCGTAGGCGCTGCGCACTTTTGCTGGAAATGCTCCAGGATCAAAGATGGGGCCAGTTGGCTCCTATCTTATTCTCCGGCTGCCGAATTGACCGGCTTCACCACGACTGTCGTCTTGCCCTTCTGGCGAGAGGCGGAAGGTTCGGAGAGTTCGTGACCGGCATCGGGTGAAAGCCGCGCAAACCAGAAGAATGCGGCAGCAGACACCAAAGCAACGACGATGAACCCGACATGGAAGTCGACCAAAGCAAGCGGTGCGCCCCGCACGCTGCTGCTGATTTCCAGCACGCCGCCTGCAAGGGCGACACCAATTGCCAGCGAAACCTGCTGGGCCACGGCAGTCATCGGCGTTGCCTGGCTGGTTTTCTCATCCGGGATTTCAGCATAGGCCAGCGCATTGACGCCCGTGAAGAACAGCGACCGCGCAAAGCCGCCAACCAGCAGGAAACCGAGAATGATCCAGATGGGCGTTGCAGGCGTAAACAGGCTGTTGACCGCGATGAAGCCCGCCGAAATGATCGAGCCGGACATCAAAGCGCGCCGGAAGCCGATCCGCGCGAAAATCCGCTTTGCGCCAAACTTCATGCTGATCGCACCGATGGCCGACACGAAAGTTATCATGCCCGACTGAAACGGGGTGAACCCGAAGCCAAGCTGGAACATCAGCGGCAGCAAAAACGGAATCGCGCCAATGCCGAAGCGGAAAATACTGCCGCCGAACACAGCCGAACGGAAAACCTGATTATCGAACAGCCGCAGATCAAGCAGCGGATCGGCGCTGCGCCGCGCATGGACGATATAAAGCACCGAACAGACAATACCGATGGCCAGAGTAACGAAGCCAACGACAGGCGGCAACGCAGGCAGGCTGACCACTGACAGGCCGAAAACCACGCCGGACATGGCAAAGCCGGATAGGACGAAACCCGTCCAATCAAGGCGTTTCACGATGCGCTCGTCATTGTCGGGCAGGAAGCGCGTGGCGAACCAGATACCGACTGCGCCGATCGGCACATTGATCAGGAATATCCAGTGCCATGTGAGGAATGTGGTGATGAAGCCGCCGACCGGAGGGCCCACCAATGGGCCGACCATGGCGGGGATCGTTAGCCACGCCATGGCGGAAACGAGTTCGCTGCGCGGTGTCGAGCGCACCAGCACGAGACGCCCTACCGGCGTCATCATGGCGCCGCCCATGCCCTGCAAGAAGCGAGCGATGACGAAGGCTGTCAGCGAATCTGCCGCCGCACAGGCGATCGAACCCACGACGAAGACGGCAATGGCCGCGCGGAATACATTCTTGGCGCCGAAACGGTCGGCCATCCAGCCGCTGACCGGGATGAACACCGCGAGCGCAACCAGATAGGCCGTCAGCGCCAGCTTGAGCGCAATGGGACTGGTGCCGATATCGGCGGCAATTGCTGGCAAAGATGTCGAAATGACATTCGAATCCATCTGCTCCATGAAAAGAGCGATAGCCAGCACAAGGGGAATGATGCGGTTCACAACGAATATCCGAAAAAGCTGTGCTTTTTACATAAAGCCTGGCGAAGCTATGTCGAGCTTATAGATAGATTGCTAGCCATTTTTTTCTCACATTGTGGTGACTTGTCAGCGATTTTCGCGGCTGAGCGGTTCGCGCGCGGTGTCAGCGGGATGCGCGAGGGCGCGCTTTCTCACGGCAGATTTCAATCGTTCACAATTGTGTAAAGCGGGTTGCGCTCTCCGTAACGGACTGTTACATTCGGTAACAGTTTCACGAAGCTTCGAGTCTGGAAGGGGTGGTCCCGGCTCAAGGAGGTAGGAAATGAACGATATTACGAGAACTGCACTTGTTTATGGCATGATGATCATTTCGCTGAACACGGCGCTTGCGGTCGGTCTTCTGGGACTGGATTTCCTGCGCTGAGTTGACCGCCCGATGAGGCTGGACCAGTGCTTGCGATGATCATAGATCGAATTTGATTTTGCCCTCCAGGCAAATTATGAAAAAGAGCGCTTCCGATTAGTCGGAAGCGCTCTTTTCAGTTTTGGCTTTGAAACGGCTGCCGAAACGGGGAAGCCGTTCAAGAACTGATTTCCCGTTTCTGGCGAATGTTGTTTTACAGAATGCGCCCCTGACTGGTCGGATCGAAAAACACCGACTTGTCGAGATTGAAGGCGAGCCGCGATGTCTGCCCGGCAGCAATGCGCGCATCGGCGCGCAGGCGGGCGACCACATGTTTGCCGCCAAGACGGGTCACAGCAAAGGTGTCCGACCCTGCCGGTTCGACCACATCGATCAGGCAATCCCCTTCCACGACAGCGCCCGCATTGCGATCAGCACCATCAGGATCTGTCAAAGCTTCCGGGCGAATGCCGAACACAACCTGTTTGCCCACATAGTCGCCAAGAGCTTGCGGCGCGTTCTTCAACGGAAGCGTCAGGGCTTGGCCGTCACCACGGTCCAGCGAGATTGCATAATCCGCGCCCTTCTTCTCCACGGCGACCGTCAGCAGGTTCATCGCCGGCGACCCCATGAAGTCCGCCACGAACATGTTGGAAGGGTTGTTGTAAATCTCCGCAGGCGTGCCGAACTGCTGCAGAACACCATCTTTCAGCACAGCGATCTTGGTTGCCAGCGTCATCGCTTCGATCTGGTCATGCGTCACATAGACGATGGTGGTCTTCATGCGGCTATGCAGGCGCTTGATTTCGGTACGCATATCCACGCGCAGCTTCGCGTCGAGGTTCGACAGCGGCTCATCGAACAGGAATACCTGCGGATTGCGTACCAATGCGCGTCCCATGGCGACACGCTGGCGCTGACCACCGGAAAGCTGGCTCGGCTTGCGGTCGAGCAGATGACCGATCTGCAGCATATCAGCCACTTCCTGGATGGCCTTGTCGCGCTCGGGCTTTGGGACTTTGCGGATTTCCATGCCGAAAGCGATGTTTCCGGCAACCGTCATATTCGGATAAAGCGCATAGGACTGGAAGACCATGGCGATATCGCGCTGGGATGGATGCAGGCCGGACACCGACTTGCCGTTGATGGAAATATCGCCGGATGTGATCGGCTCGAGACCGGCAATTGTGTTGAGCAGGGTGGACTTGCCGCAGCCCGATGGGCCGACGAGGACCAGAAAGCCGCCTTCCTCAATCTCGATATTGATGTTCTTCAGGATCGAGACGGTGCCGTAGGACTTGTAGAGATCGGTAATTTTCAGAAACGACATAATGAACTTATCCCTTGACGGCGCCGGACATCAGACCGCGCACAAAGTAGCGGCCGGACACGATATAGACGATCAGCGTCGGCAGAGCGGCCAGAATGGCGGCTGCGAAATGAACGTTATATTCCTTAACGCCTGTGGAAGAGGAAACGAGGTTGTTGAGCGCCACCGTCATCGGCGTGGAATTTGCGCCGGAGAAGGATGCGCCAAACAGGAAGTCGTTCCAGATATTGGTGAACTGCCAGATCACAGACACGACGATGATCGGCCCGGATGACGGCAGCAGAATGCGCCAGAAAATCTGGAAGAAACTTGCCCCGTCGATCTGCGCGGCGCGCACCAGTTCGGTCGG
>JAEXXS010000405.1 GCA_023451915.1 Pseudomonadota bacterium
TGATGACGTTGACGTCTTCGGGAGGATTGGTTCCGATGGAAATGGCATCAATATTCATGATGGGTCCTTTCGTGTCGCGCTCTGATAACGGGTTTCATGTTTCCGTGCAAGAAAAACGAAAGTTCAACAAAACGCGACTAATTGTCATTTTACTTAAGTTGAACCTGAAAGCTTCAGAGCTTTAACCGCGAGGGGAAACGCCCAGTTCCTTCAAGCGCTCAACAGCTGTCGGTGGCATCGGGGGTGGGTTGGGGTCGCGGCTTGCCGCAACCAGAAGCTCGTCGCAGGCCGTTTCGGTGGTTTCGATCAGGCGGCGCAGAAACTCTTCCTTTTCAAGCCCTGGCGGAATGGGCGGCAGGACGCGGCAGCGAATGGTGCCGGGAAAACGCAGGAACTTGCGGCGCGGCCAGTAGAGCCCGGCATTATGCGCAATCGGCAAGACCGGCAGATTAAGCGCATCGTAAAGATGCACGATGCCGTATTTATACTGCGGCGGCGCGCCCGGCGACCGGCGGGTGCCTTCGGGATAGATCAGGATCTGACGCCCTTCGGCGATAGCCTTTTCCGCCCCCTTGGTAATCGAATGCAGCGCCTTGACGCGCGAGCCGCGATCCACCGGGATCATCTCCATTTTGGCGACATACCAGCCGAACAGCGGAATGCGCATCAATTCGCGCTTCAGGATCAGAACCGGATCGTCCAGATAAGGCAGGAAGGCATAGGTATCCCAGGCCGACTGGTGCTTGGGCGCGCAGATATAGGCCCCCTCCGGAATATTTTCGAGCCCTTCAATGACGTAATCCGTACCGGCAATGATCTTCTGGAGCTTGAGATTGACCCGCGCCCAGAGCTTGGGCACGATCCATGCCTTCTTGCGCGGCAGCAGGAAATAGAACGGCGTATAAAGGATCATCTGAACCAGCGTGCAGATGTAAAACGCCGCATTGAAGAGAATTGAACGCAGATAGAGAAGCATCGTGTCGGCGAATGTCCCGGCGAGAGCGGTCTGGTTAAAACGGAAGCGTGGAACCACTCTATCTAGTTGTTTTATGCATTATCCTGAACAAAGCTGCTTCGCAGTTTTGCTGGAAATGCTCTAGAGCACGTCCCAAAGAGAGACAAAATCTCGGACACTCGTATATCAGGAACTGCCGCGTTTTCCATACAGAAAACAGTGATCGGTCCTTGGGATTTTCCGTTTGTTACCGATTGATTTTCTGACCGTCCACGCCGTTTAAAATGTCGAAGCCGAAAATCTCCGACACGCCGACGCGCACGACCGCGCCCAGATATTTGACATATTCCACGAACAGCACGCGCAGCGTATCGCCCTCGGCCACCCAGCTTTGTCCGCGACCCTCGGTGTTTACCACCGGATAGGGCACGAATTCCACGTCCTTCATCCGGTAGGACATTTCCAGAATGCTGCGCGGCATATGATAATTGTTCGTGACGACGATCACCCGATGGTAATCATTGTTGCGAATCCAGCGTTCGCTTTCCTCGGCATTGCCGACGGTATTGCGCGCCGATCGGTCGAGATCGACACAGCAGTCGAACAGGCTCGGATCGGCATGGGTAGCGCGCTGTATGGATTTTTCATTGGTGGACGGATGCACGCCGCTGATCAGCAGGCGCTTGCCGCGCTTGTCCTGCAACAGATCGACCGCCGCCTGAATGCGGGACTGACCGCCGGTCAGCACCACAATGGCATCGGCGGGTTCGTCGATCACCGGCGGCGTCATGCTCGTCACCTTCTCCCCGAAGGCGACAAAGCCGACGAGAAAGGCCAGAAGCAGCGCAAAAAGCACGATTGAAATGGGTTGGAAACGTCTGAGCATGCGCATCATGACAGACCACAGGAAACGGGTTGGCGCAAGCAGCAAGGATGAAGGGGCAATGACAGGGGGGCTGCGCCGCCAGACCACCGCGCCCGCATGCATCGCTTCCGCTGTTCGTTTCTCTGCCACCGCATCGTTACTCGCCCGGAATCCGCCGCCCCATGCGCGCGCGATTCGTCCGTCGTTTCTGTGGCTATCATACGCAGCATTGCGGCGATAACTCGGAAAGCTACCAGGAATTCGCGTGCGACGGTGCGTATGGGGCCAAAAGATCGTCATTCGGAGCGCACTCCCGGACCATCCATGGTTGCGAGCTGGCGGATCACCGTCAGGCGGCTGGTCAGCATGGTGAGCACGCTGACCAGAATGATGATGGCGGCCGCGCCCAGATAGCCGCTGCGATCAATCGCGAAATTGCCGAACATGGCCGCGGCCTGATCGCCTTCGGGCGTCGCCATATGGCGCGAAGCCCACCAGGAAAAGATCAGGAAAACCAGCATGGCCGCAGCGCCGCCGAACAAAGCGCCCTTCAGCGCCGTGCGGAAGAAATGCCATTCGAATTCTCGCGCCACGAATTTCGATTCCGCGCCGATGAAATGCAGAACCTCGATGATGTGGCCGTTGCCGGACATTGCGCCGCGTGTGGCGAAAATAACGGTGAGAACGGTTGCCGCGATCACCAGCGACAAAACCGCCGTGCCGACCAGAACCGTCGTATGCGCCATAGACACCAGCCGGTCCACCCAGGTCCGGTGATCGTCGAAACTGGCCGCCGGAATGGCGCGGGTCAGTTCGGTTCGCATGGTGCCGAAATCGGGCGGCGCGCTTTCATCAATCGTCACCACGACAAGACGCGGCACGGGCAGTTCATCGATATTGAGGCCGGTGCCAAGCCACGGCTCCAGCAAACGCGCAGTCGCATCCTTGTCGATGATGTTGGTCGCCTTCACGCCCGCAAAGCCGCGCGCGATATCGCTCGCCTGTTGCAAGGCTTTTTCGATATCCTGCCCTTCAACCGGACGGATCTGGATGGTCGCCTCGCGCGCGATCTGGCTCTGCCAGGCGGCAGCCGATGCGCGAACCAGCGAAACGCCGCCCATGGTGAGGCAGG
>JAEXXS010000453.1 GCA_023451915.1 Pseudomonadota bacterium
CAATGATCAATCCGTTCGAAGGCGATCAGGATCGCGCGCAGATCTGGGACATGCTGGTGCGGCGTGACATAGAGGCCTTCGTCAATCAGGACTGGGCATTGGTGGCCGATGATTTCGACGAAATGCGGTTTCTCGGCATTCATGCGCATCATGAAGCGGATCCCGATCAATGGGATGCCGGATTTCCGACACTGGCCGCCTATCGCGACGAGTGGCTGCGACAGGCGGCGGAGAGCGCTGCGACGGAATTTGCCGAGCCTCTTGCGGAGGGCATTTTCCGCGCCACCGATCTCAGCATCATCGACATTACGGGCGATGTCGCAGTTGCGCGGAAAAAATTTTACGGCACCATCGCGAAAAAAGACGGCTCTCTTGATCGCCTCAACTGGCAGACGCTCTATTTCTGCCGTCGCGAGGGCGCGCGCTGGAAAATTACCGGCTTTCTTGGTTATATGAGATATCGCTAAAAATAGCGGATTGAGGCCGTTTGAGGCGCAAATGGGGCGCGTTTGCGCCCATTTTTATGTATAGACCAATACATGTCGGGCGATAGTATAATCATACTGTTTTTCTATAATTATAGCGATTTTGTCTTCAATCTATAGTCGTCGGCCTGATGTCGCAGCTGATGGCATATTTGTCGCACGCCGTTCGTGCAATTGAGTGGTGGGCGACTACTATTGTCCTCACGCTGGCCGACTTCGACCTACTTAATAATGCCCCGGCCAGCCTGCATATTTCGTCGCGCAACCTTTCAAAAAATCATCAAAGGGGATGGGTGCGCTTGGATGAATTCACGGCTGTGGGTGGACATGTCGGGAAATGACCTATATAGAATCAGACAATCTTTCGCTAATCATTCCGTGCGAACCGTTCGCGGTTCGCAGATTGCGTGTGCGCGGTTTGCACTGGAATGAAGTCATATCAATCTTGAAAAGGAGATTAAGTCCGCCAGCACAGCGGGGTTAAACTTAATGCATGGTATTTTATACAAGGATGAAAGTATGAAGTCGCCGGCTAAGACAAAGATAAGCTTGAATGGCGTGTTTAAAGTCTTCGGCGACGACCCGAAGCGTGCAATGGAAGCATTGCGCGCGGGCAAGTCAAAAGCGCAGATTTACAGCGATCTCGGGGCCACAATCGGCGTCGATGATGCAAGTTTCGATATTTATGAAGGCGAAGTATTCGTCATCATGGGCCTGTCCGGCTCGGGCAAGTCGACCCTCCTGCGCCTGCTCAATCGGCTCATCGAACCGACCGCCGGTTCCATCGAAGTGGAAGGCCGCGATATCGTCAAAATGACGAAGCGCGAGCTGATTGATCTTCGCCGCCGTGACATGAGCATGGTTTTCCAGTCATTCGCGCTGCTGCCCAATCGTTCGGTGCTGAACAACGCCGCCTTCGGCCTTGAAGTGGCCGGAATGGGCGAAGCCGAGCGTCACGCCAAGGCGCTGACCGCGCTTGCAGCCGTCGGTCTCGAACCCTATGCCAACAGCATGCCGGACCAGCTCTCCGGTGGCATGAAGCAACGCGTCGGTCTGGCGCGGGCGCTTGCCAGTGAGCCCACCATCCTTTTGATGGACGAAGCCTTTTCCGCGCTCGATCCGCTGATCCGCACCGAAATGCAGGATGAGTTGAAGCGCCTTCAGGCCGAGCATAGCCGCACCATCATCTTCGTCAGCCACGACCTTGATGAAGCGATGCGCATTGGCGACCGTATCTGCATCATGCAGCACGGCAAGGTGGTGCAGGTGGGCACGCCGAACGAGATCGTCTCGGAACCTGCGAATGATTATGTCCGGTCCTTCTTCCGCAATGTGGATGTGTCGCGTGTCTTCAAGGCTGCTGATGTCGCCCGCGAGGATGAGTTGATCGTGTTTGAACCCGAACAGCTCGCCACCGCGCTGGAGCGTTTTGACGCCAGCGGCAAGACCTTTGGCGTGCTGGTCGATGCCGACCGCACCTATCGCGGTCTTGTCAGCCGGGGTGCGCTTGCCAAGGGTGCTGTCGCCGAAGCCGGAACGCGGCTTGACGATGTGGCCGCCATCGAGGCGGAAGCGCCATTGTCGGGCCTGCTGACGCAGGTTGCCGCCAGCCCATGGCCGATGCCCGTCACCGACCGGCAAAACCGCTATGTGGGCGCGATCAGCAAGTCCGCATTGCTTGAAACCTTGGGTCGCGCGGGCTGATCGCCCGCCGCCAATCGCTTCTCGCATGCTTTGATTGACGCATTTCCAGACGCAAAACCGCTTCGCGCTTTTGCTGGAAATGCTCTCCACCCAGTCCAGAAATACGGAAATGGACGGTAGAACATGGATTTGAATTTTAGTGTTGGTGGTGCGGCTGATGTGGTGGTCAATTATATTCTCGACCACTTCACGCCTGCACTCGACATAATCGCAGCGACCATCGGTTTCGTGACGGATGGTATTCAAAACGCTCTCATTGCTATTCCACCGGTGGCGGGTGTGGCCATCCTCACCTTGCTCGCGCTGTGGCGCGTCGGCTGGAAGTTTGCGCTGTTCACTCTTCTCGCCTTGGCGCTCATCATCCACATGGATTTGTGGAACGGCACCATGGAAAGCCTGTCGCTGGTGCTGGCATCGACCGTCATCGCGATGGTGATCGGCATCCCGCTTGGCATCGCCATGGCGCGCAGCGACATGGTGGCGTCGATCGTGCGTCCGGTGCTCGATCTGATGCAGACCATGCCAGCCTTCGTCTACCTCATTCCGGCGGCGATGTTCTTCGGCCTTGGCGCTGTGCCCGGCACGATCGCAACGGTGATCTTCGCCATGCCGCCGGTGGTGCGCCTGACCAATCTCGGCATCCGGCAGGTCCATTCGGAATTCGTCGAGGCGGGTCTGGCCTTCGGCTGCACGTCGCGACAGCTTCTGTTCAAGGTGCAGCTGCCGAATGCCATGCCGTCGATCATGGCCGGTGTGAACCAGACGATCATGCTGTCGTTGTCGATGGTGGTCATCGCGTCGATGATCGGCGCGGGCGGGCTTGGCAACACGGTCCTGACCGGCATTCAGCGCCTCAATGTGGGGCTTGGTTTTGAAGGCGGTCTGGCCGTGGTCATTCTGGCGGTCATCCTCGACCGGATTACCCAGAGCTTTGGCAAGGGAAATGGCGCGGGCTTTTTCAAGAGGCTGGCATCGTTGAGAAAGGCGGCGGACACACAGTCTGCCTCATCCTTTCGCAAGCAGGAAGCATGAGACAACAGGAAACAATAACGGCAGCGCATTCCGAAAAGCGGGAACCGGTTTTCGGGCAAAAATGCGCTCCAAAGAATAAGAAAATGGGAACTGATTCCAATCGAAAAGGAGTAGGCATGTTGAAGAAACTTGCAGGTTTCGGTCTGGCTGCAGTGGTGGCGGGTACCATGACAATGGGCGCGGCCTTTGCGCAGGACGGTAAGACCGTGAAGATCGGCTGGGCCCC
>JAEXXS010000458.1 GCA_023451915.1 Pseudomonadota bacterium
GGTGCAAAAGCAAATCCGGCCCGTGAGACAGAGACCCGCCATGACGGGCGCTCAGTAATCGACGGCGTCGCGGATGATCGGGCAGGTCATGCAATGGCCGCCGCCGCGTCCGCGTCCAAGTTCTGCGCCGGTGATGGTGATGACCTCGATGCCCTGCTTGCGCAGCAGCGTATTGGCATAGGTGTTGCGGTCATAGGCAAAGACCACGCCGGGGGAAGCGCAGACGAGATTCGCGCCGCTGTCCCATTGGGTGCGCTCACGCATGTAATCATTGCCGCCGGTTTCAACGACGCGCATTTTCTTCAGGCCCAGCGCATCGCGTACCGTATCGACGAAGGTGCCCTTGTCCTTGTGCAGTTCGACGCCGCCCTTGCCATCGGGTCGATAGGAAAACGCATCGATCCCTTCGACGATATCCGGATAAATCAACACGCAATCCCGGTCGGCGAAGGTGAACACCGTATCGAGATGCATGGCGGCGCGCAGCTTTGGCATAGCCGCAACGATGACACGTTCCGCTCCACCCTTTGCAAACAGAGCCTGCGCGACCTGGCTGATCGCCTGTCTTGAGGTGCGCTCGCTCATGCCGATCAGCACATTGCCCTTGCCGATGGGCATCACATCGCCGCCTTCAAACGTTGCAAGCCCCCAATCCTTTGTCGGGTCGCCCCACCAGACATTGACCTTGCCCACAAAGTCGGGATGGAACTTGTAGATCGAGGAGGTCAGGATCGTTTCTTCATGGCGGGCTGGCCAATAGAGCGAATTGAGCGTCACGCCGCCATAAATCCAGCAGGTGGTGTCGCGGGTATAGAGCGTGTTGGGCAGCGGCGGCAGCAGATATTCATTGGCCCCGGCGGCATCGCGGATCAGCGCCAGTTGTGAGCCGCCGATTTCCTCCGGAAACTCGGTCGTAGACAGGCCGCCGATCAGCGTTTCAGCAAGCTCGCGGTTGGACAGACCTTCCAGATAAGAGCGCACTTCATCGATCAGCCCAAGCCCGATCTGGTTGGGCACGATCTGATGATCGAGAATCCACGCCTTGGCTTCCGGCACGGCCAGCGTTTCGGCGAGCAGATTGTGCATTTCCAAAACTTCGATGCCGCGGTCGCGCATCTTGGTCATGAAGTCGAAATGGTCGCGCTTGGCGTTATCGACCCACATGACATCATCGAACAAAAGGTCGTCGCAATTGCTGGGCGTCAGGCGCTGATGCGCGCGCCCCGGTGCACAGACAAGCACTTGGCGCAATTGACCGACTTCAGAATGTACACCAAGCGGAGTGTCGTTTGTCATAGCGCTTGAACCTCCCTAAGCTTCAGTTATGCCCCGAATATCAATGGGTGATGAGGCCGGTTGTCAGACCGTAGAAACCGATCAAACCGGCAATCACGGTGATGGCAAAGATGACCAGCTCCACCCTGGTGAAGAGCTGCACCTTCTGTTCACGCCTTGCCCAGAAATAAAGGATCGTGCCCGGCACAAAGAGCACTGCCACCAGCAGCACATATTTGAGCCCCGCAGCTATGAACATAAAGATGGTATAGATGGCGGCAATCCAGGCGAAGGCCTGATCGCGCCCGCGTCCGCGCGGATCGGCTTCATAGCCTTCGCCGCGACGGGTCACCAGAATGCCGTAGCCCGCCACAAGCAAATAGGGCAGAAGCGAAGTCACGCTCGTCATGTCTAGCATGAAGTTGAACGCATCCCGCGACCAGTAGGTCGAGATGACGAACAGCGAGACGACGATATTGGTCAGCCACAGCGCATTGGCTGGAACGCGGTTGTCGTTTTGCGCGGCGAACAGTTTCGGCATGTCATCCGATTTCGCGGCGGCAAACAGAACTTCAGCGCAGATCAGCGACCATGCGAGATAGGCGCCAAGAACGGAAACCAGCACGCCGATGGAAATAAACACAGCGCCCCAGTGGCCCGCCACCGATTCAAGGACACTTGCGAGCGACGGCTGCTGGACTGCGGCGATTGCTGATTGCGGCATCACGGCATAGGGCAGCAGGGTGACTGCAACCATCAGGCCCAGCACGCCGACAAAGCCAAGAATGGTTGCCGTGCCCACATCGGAGCGCTTTTTGGCGAAGCGGGAATAAACGCTGGCGCCTTCAATGCCGATAAACACGAAGACCGTGATCAGCATTGTGTCTCGCACCTGCGCGATCAGGGGCTTCGCAGGCATGTCCGGGCCGCCGAAGAAGTTTTCGGCAAACTGGTCGTAGTTGAATGCGAAGATCAAAATGAGAATGAAGACGATGATCGGCACGATCTTGGCCACGGTGACGATCGTGTTGATGAATGTCGCCTGTTCCACACCACGCAGGATCATCAGGTGAAATGACCAGATGCCGATCAGCGAGACGACGATGGCGGGCACGCTGCTGCCGTCGCCGAATATATCGGGAAAGAAACGTCCGAGCGTGGAGCCGATCAGCACCCAGTAAAACACGTTGCCGAGGCAGCTGCCGAGCCAGTAACCGAAAGCCGACAGGAAACCCATATAGTTGCCGAAGCCGGCTTTAGCATAGGCAAAGACGCCGGAGTCGATATCGGGTTTCTTCTCCGCCAGCACCTGAAACACGCGCGCCAGCATATACATGCCTGTGCCGGCGATCAGCCAGGCAATGATTGCCCCGAATGGGCCCGTGGCCGCGCCAAAACGACCGGGCAGGTTGAAGATCCCTGCGCCGACCATCGATCCCACAACCATGGCGGTGAGCGCGAGAAGCGGAAGTTTCTGATTGTCGCCTGACGCCATAGTCCCCTCTCATTACAAAACGAATAAGAACAAGATACGAAAGCAGT
>JAEXXS010000466.1 GCA_023451915.1 Pseudomonadota bacterium
TCAAGGCCGCACTTGTCAGCGCCAGATCGTCGAGGCGGAAACCGCCCGCATCTTTCACGAAGCCATCGGCGGAAAGCACGGTTTCAGCACCGAAGAAGTCGCGGAACACCGGCGGCACCAGAACGGCAATCGGGCCATTGAAGCGCGCCGCAAAAACGCGACCGTCATTGGGCGCTTCGCCCTGCCGGTTGAGCGTGAATGCGCCGGTCAGTGTGCGGCTGCCATTGGTGTCGAGCGCGAGGTCCACCTTTAGATCATCAAGGGGGCCCGCACCCGTCAAGGTCAGATCCACCGGGGGGCGACCGTCAATATTGAGGAGGTTCGCCACAATGCCATTGGCTGGCTCAGCGACTTTCAGATCAAGATCGACCTTCTGATCGGCATTGGCATAGGCCGCGCGCAGGGTAAAACTGCCGCCGGGGCCGTCAAGGCGCTTGATGTCGAAAGACGAATTCAGCGAACCATCGGCGAGCGAAAGACTGCCGGTTGCGGAGACTTCCGATTCAAGGCCGAAAATCCCCGGTCCGAAATGCAGCCGCGCCACATCGAGCTGGTCCAGATTGATGGAAATCGGCAGTTCAGGCAGGCTGAAGCTGGACGATTCCGGCGATGGCAGGCTGTTGTCGGGCAACGGCTTGCGGGCGATATCGATGCGTTCCGCGCTCAGCGACTGGATGCTGAGGCGACCGAGCAGCAATGCGGTTCGGCTCCAGTTCAGCTTGGCGTTTTCAATGCGCAGCCAGACGCCTTGGCGGTCGGCAATGGTGATCAAGCCGATGGATGCTTCCGACGACAGAACACCGCTGATGCCCGAAAGCGAAATACGGCGGTTCGGTGCGGAAAGCTGATTTTCCACGAAAGACAGGAAATAGGATTTTTGCTCTTCGTTGCTTTCCGATGCTTCGGCCTGCTGTTCGCTCTGGCCCTGCGTCTGCGCATTGGCCGGTGCGACTATCGACGCCGTCGTCTGCGTATCCACGCCGACAAGCGTGACCCATGCGCCCGGAATGGCCAGCACGGCGGCCACGGCGGCGAGAATCAGGAAGAGGAAAACTGCGATAAATCTGGTCAAAACGCCTGTCCTATGCCCACATAGAATGCATAGCTCGGATCGCCTGAGCGACGGTTAAGCGGTATGGCGACGTCGAGGCGGATCGGCCCAAGGCCGGTCAGGTAGCGCAAGCCGCCACCCGCGCCGACGCGCATTTGTTCCGAGAAATCCGGGAAGGATTTTTCGCCGACATAGCCCGCATCGACAAAGGCGACCGCACCGATGGAATCGGTAATGCGGGTGCGCACTTCGCCCGAAGCTTCCAGCAGCGAGCGCCCGCCCACGATATTGCCGCCCCCGGCATCGACGCCGATATTGCGATAGGCATAGCCGCGCACCGAGCCGCCGCCGCCCGCCAGGAACAGCTGGCTTGGCGGCAGATCTTCGATGGAAGCGCCCACGATGGAGCCAACTTTCACACGCCCCGCCAGAATGACGCGATCCTTTGCGCCGAAACCGTAATAGGTGCGGCCTTCGGCGGTGAAGCGGGTGGCGAAATTGCCGTAATGGAACTCGTAGAAGGGCTGGATATTGCCTTCCAGATAAAAGCCCGAACTCGGGTCCGGCTTGTTGTTGCGGCTGTCGTAAAGCAGGTTGCCTTCCAGACCAGCAGTCGTGAAATCGCGCGAGCCGAACACATCGTCATTGAAGTGTCCCTGGCTTGCCTTCGCGTAAAGCGCACCCGACAATTCATCACTGAATATCTGCGTGAAACCGGTCTTGGCGTTGACCGAGGTTTCGGTATAGGCGTCCAGCACTTCGCGTTTGGCGTCGAGCGAGAGCACGAAATCCGTATCCGGCGTATAGACGCCGGGCTTCTTGAACGTACCGCCGAGAAGATAGGTATAGTTCTGCGGATTGAAGGAATTATCCTGCGATCCGCCGATACCGCTGACCTTGGCATCGAAACGCAGGTTTTCGCCCTTGCCGAACAGATTGCGGTGCATCCAGTAGCCGGTAACACCGAAACCGTCGATGGTCGAATATTCCGCACCAACGCCGAACCGGCGCGGTTTACGCTCCTGCACATTGAGCGTCATCGGCAGGCTGCCGTCCGGCTCGATGGTTTCAGCTTCCTCGAAACTCATCGCACGGAACACTTCCATCCGGCCAAGACGCTTCTTGGCTTTTTCGATATCGTCGGGGTCGTATTCCTTATCGGGCGTCAACCCGGTCATCCAGGCGACGAATTGCGGGTCCATGCGCGCCGTGCCAACCACGCTGACCGGCCCGTAATGCGCCTTGCGGCCCGGATCGAGCGCAACATCGGCAGCAACTGTGTTGCCATCATGATCGGCGACAATCTCCTCGCCCGTCACCCGCGCCTTCGGATAGCCCTGCTGACGCCACGCCTCGACGGCAAGACGCTCGGCCTTGATGATCGTTCCCGAGCGCGCCACCTGACCGGGGGCGAAACCTGCATCTTGGGGCGTTTGCACTACATCGCGCTTGTCTGTAGCGGGCGGCGCGATATTGGAAATGGCGGTGCGCGAAAACAGGAATTGCGGGCCCGGATCGACCGAGATCGCCACTTTCGCATTGTTGGGAATATTGGCATCGGGCGGAATATCGTTCGCCTCGCGGCCATCGACCAGGATAGAGATCGTGCCGCCATAGCGGCCTTCGCCATAAAGG
>JAEXXS010000010.1 GCA_023451915.1 Pseudomonadota bacterium
GCCACACTCGCGCCCAACTGGCGCGATAACCTGACGATATGATGAAAAGAGAAAGTATATCGATGATGTTCTCCCGTTTTTCAGCCTTTGCGAAAGCTGGTCGTCTTGCCGCCGTGCTGGGAATGGGAGCAGTTGGTCTTGGCGTCACATCGCTGATTTTGACGCCGGTCGCCGCGATGGCGCAGAGCGCTGGCGGCGGTGCGGCGGCACAGCAGATTGCCGATCATTTTTCATCGGTGCGCACCATGACGGGCGAGTTCGTACAGTTCGGCCCGAAGGGCGAGCAGACGGGCGGCACGTTCTATATCGAGCGTCCGGGCAAGATTCGCTTCAACTACAACAACTCCCCCATCCGCGTGATTTCCGATGGCGAATCTGTCGTGGTCAACAATCGCAAACTGGATTCGTGGGATCTCTATCCGCTTTCCAAGACGCCGCTCAAGCTGTTGCTGGCAGACCGCATCGATCTCGGCGGCGGCCGTTTGCAGAATGTGAAGCAGGAACCGGACATGACCACGCTGGTACTCGGCGACAAGTCGATCTTCGGCGATTCGAAAATCACCATGATGTTCGATCCGAAGTCCTATGAGCTCAAGCAGTGGACGATCACCGATCCGCAGAAGCTTGATACGACGGTCATGATCTTCAACGTGCGTAGCGGTGTCCGTTTCACCGATGACATGTTCAAGATCGACTATCAGCGCATCGCCATGAAGCGCAAAGGCCAGTAATCGGCTTTCATAAAACGGTCAGCAATTGTCACCTTGCTGCGGCAAGCTGTTTGCATTTGCAGCATAAATGATTAGGTTCGCGGCATCTTTTTCGTTGCTGCGAGTCCCCCATGGCTTTTTCCGTTGCTACCTGGAACATCAACTCCGTGCGCCTGCGCATGCCGCTGGTCGAGCAGTTTCTGCGCGACTATCAGCCCGATGTTCTGTGCCTCCAGGAAACCAAATGCCCGGACGATCAGTTTCCATTCAAGGGTTTTCGCGCACTCGGTTATGAGCATATCGCGATCAGCGGCCAGAAGGGCTATCACGGCGTTGCGACCATCTCGCGCCGTCCATTATCCGGTGTCGAAAAAATCGGCTTTTGCGATATGGGTGATTGCCGCCATTTGAGTGCGGTGGTTGAAGCTGGCGCTAAGAAGCTCCGCATTCATAATTTCTATGTGCCAGCGGGCGGCGACGAGCCGGACCCGGCAATCAATCCGAAATTTGCGCATAAGCTCGGCTTCCTGGAAGAAATGCGGGCCATTGTGGCGGACCGGCAGGATGGTCTGTCGTCGATCCTGGTGGGCGATCTTAACATCGCCCCGCTTGAAAACGATGTCTGGTCGCACAAGCAGCTTTTGAAGATCGTCAGCCACACGCCGATCGAGACCGAGACGCTGGAAGATCTGCGCGTCAAGGGCGGCTGGAGCGATCTGATGCGCCAGATCATTCCGGCGGATCAGAAAATCTATACCTGGTGGAGCTATCGCGCCAAGGACTGGGATGAATCCGATCGTGGCCGCAGGCTTGATCATGTCTGGGGTTCAGCCGATCTGGAGGCTCATATGAAGGGCCTGCAGATTCTGCGCGATGCGCGCGGCTGGGAGCGTCCGTCAGATCATGTGCCCGTTATCGCGACATTTGATCTGGATTGATCCCGTAACAAGCTCTATATAGAGGGCAGCCGAAACAAGGAGAGAAGAACGATGGATCAGACAGCACTGTATCAACCGACCAGTGTTTTCAATGTTTCCATGGTTCGCAATGACTGCTCTTCTGACACTTCAGGACGTTTCCTGCATCACGGCTGATGGCCGCACGCTTTTCGAATCCGTCAATTTCAGCGTAACCGAAGGCCGCATCGGGCTCGTCGGGCGCAATGGCGTGGGTAAATCAACGCTTCTCCACATCATGAGCGGTGTTTTGCCGCCGACATCCGGCAGTGTTGCGCGCAGCGGCAGGGTCGGGGTTCTGCAACAGGATATCCCTACCGAGGGCGGGCAGACGCTGGCCGATCTATTCGACCTTTCCGCAGCATTTGCCGTGCTTTCGCGTATTGAAGCCGGGCAGGGTTCGGATGGCGATCTCGAACACGCTGACTGGCTTCTGCCGCAGCGCTTTGCCGACGCCCTGCAGCGCTTCGGGCTGGCGCTTGAACCGCAGACGCCTCTGGCAACGCTCAGTGGCGGACAGCGGGCACGCGCAGCTCTGGCCGCCCTGCTGTTCCATCAACCCGATCTCATCCTGCTGGATGAACCGACCAATAATCTCGATCGCGATGGCCGGGAGGCAGTGATGAAAATGCTGGTCGATTGGCATGGCGCGGCAATTGTCGTCAGCCATGACCGCGCCTTGCTGCGAAAGATGGATGGCATCGCCGAGCTTTCGCAAACTGGCCTCCATTTTTATGGCGGCAACTGGGATTTTTATCACGACAGAAAGCAGGAAGAGCGAGACAACGCAGCCCGCAATCTGCAGCTTGCCCAGCGCGACGTGAAACAGGTTCAGCGCAAGGCGCAGGATGCAGCCGAACGACAGGCGCGCAACGATGCGCGTGGGCGTAGTTCACGTGCCGACGCTGGCATGAGCAAAATGTTGCTCGATGCACGAGAAGACCGGGCGCAGAGGACCGGCGGCAAAGGCCAGGCTCTGGCGGATCGAAATATGGAGAAAGCTGAGGCCCGACTGAAGGAGGCCGAGGCGCTGGTTGAAGCGGTCAAGCCGATGCGTTTCAATGTCGAAGGGGCGGCGCTGCCAACCGGGCGCGTTCTTCTGGAAATGGAGAATGTGTCGGGTGGGCCGCGATCAGACCAGCCTGTCATCCGGGATTTTTCGATGAAGATTGTCGGGCCGGAGCGCATCGCGATACGCGGCGCCAATGGCGCGGGCAAGACGTCCCTGTTGCGGCTTGTTACGGGGGAACTATTGCCGGTTGCGGGGCGTGTGCAGTGTTTCGTACCTGTTGCGATGTTCGATCAGCAGATGAAGCTGATGGATCGCACAGCCACGCTTTATGAGAATTTCCGGCGTCTCAATCCGGAAGCCAATGACAATGATGCCCGCGCAGCGCTGGCGCGTTTTTCATTTCGCGGCGAAGGTTCGGCCCGGCTTGCCGGCGAATTGAGCGGCGGTGAATTACTGCGCGCGGCCCTCGCTTGCGTTTTGGGGGGCACACAGAAGCCGGCATTGCTGATCCTGGATGAGCCAACCAACCATCTCGATCTCGATTCCATCGAGGCGCTGGAGGCAGCGCTAAACGATTATGAAGGCGGCTTACTTGTTGTCAGCCACGATCAGGC
>JAEXXS010000019.1 GCA_023451915.1 Pseudomonadota bacterium
TCGCCGCGCATATCAGCGATCTGCTTTTCCAAAGCCTGCTGGATATCGTTGGTGGTCTTGTCTTCGGCCATTTGTCGTCTCCGTTGATTGATGCAAGGAAAACGTGCGGAAGGCCGTTCGGTTCCATCCCATTTCAGACGACGAGCAAACCTATGCCTCTCGTGCATTTTTCGAGTTTGGCGTTTGAAACAGCATAGGTGTCAGCGGGGATCAAACGTCGAATTCATTCCGACGGCGAGGCTTATGGTAAACGGATCATAAACCATTTTAATTTACCAATTTCGAATAAATAAACTGTCTGGAGCGGGGCCAGAATGTATATCGAAAATGGTGCGCCTATCAGCCGAAGCGAGCCGGTTTCAGCCCGTGTCGTCAAAGCAGCAGTGCTGGCGCGATGCTGCATCGATCAGCAGGAACCGCCGCACGCCCGTGCCTTTGCCGAAGCAAACCTGACACTGATGCTCGATGACCCATCGCCCAAAGTGCGTATCGCCATGGCCGATGTTCTGTCCACCAGCGCCCATTCCCCATTGCATATCGTGACGGCGCTTGCTGCCGATCAGCCGGAAGTGGCAGGCTATATTATCGCCCGCTCGCCGCTTTTGAGCGAGGCGGACCTTATCGATCGTGTTTCTTTCGGTGCGCCGCTGATCCAGTTGCTGGTCGCGGCCCGCCCGCATGTTTCCATTGCGCTGGCCGCTGCCATTGCCGAAGTCGGTTCGTTCGAATCGGTGGCCGAACTGCTTCGCAACTCTTGCGCGCGGATTGCCCCGCTGTCATTCCGCCGGATCGCAGAGCGCTGCGGACATGAACCGCATGTGCGTGAGGCGCTATTGGCGCATCCGCAGCTGCCGGGCGATTGCCGTCATTTGCTGGTAGTGAAGGTTGGCAATGCCTTGATAGAAATGCCGCTGGTCAATCGTCTGCTTGGCGAGCGCCGCGCCGCAAAGCTCGTTGGCGATGCCGCCATGCGGGCATCCATCGCCATTGCCGAAACCTGCTCACATCAGGAACTGCCTGCCGTGGTGGAGCATTTGCGGCTGCGCGGTGAGGTGACGACCAGTTTCATCATCCGCGTTGTTGCAGGCGGCCGAATCGACCTGTTCGCGGCTCTGATGGCGTCGCTGTCCGATCTCGACGAAGACCGCATCTGCGCGATCATTTCGCATGGGCGCCCCGCAGCGCTGGTGGCGCTGCTGCGTTCTGCCGGTTTGGGTGATGCAACCCATGCTGTGCTGATTGCAGCCATCGAAGCATGGCGCGCCGTTGCCGGCGCACGCAGCCAGTTCGGCCCGGTGGAAGTCTCCGCCCTGATGCTCGAAATCGCTGGTAAAAGCAGGCAACTGGCCGCAAATGACGATCTCTTCGCGTTGCTGCGTTCACTCCATCAGGAATTCATGCGCCAGACCGCGCGCGACAGGTTGAGCCTGATGTCTGTTGCCTGAGCGATTACGATTTGCTGACTGGTATCAGTCGGCTCAGCCAATAGCCGGCGGTCGTTCCGCAGACGGCTCCGGCGGCCTTGAACAGAAAATCCGCGATTTCGCCATGACGCCCGGGAGCCAGACGCTGCAAAAGCTCGAACGCGCCTGCGCAGCCAACCGTCAGCAGCAAAACCGACAGCCAATGGCGGGGATAGGCGAGCGCAAAAAGCGTACCCACAACAAAGAAGGCGCCGAAACGCTCCACATCCGCAGGTTCGCCGCTGATCGGGCGCAGGTTGATCGGGCCGACCGTGACGATGAGGATGAAGACGAGGACAAGCCAGGCAACAATGCGCAAAAGACGCTTCATGAAACGGTGTCCTCTATCCGGCTCTGGAACGGTTTCCGTTGAAACGGAATCATGAAACCGCTCTATCTGTTTGTTTGCACGCATTATCCGACGCAAAACCGCCACGCGCTTTTGCAGGAAATACTCTATTCTTCGTTGTGATCGCCCTCATCAGCTTCGTCCTGCCGGGGATCGCCGCATCGGGCATACATTCGGTCTGTAACGGATTTTTTCAGACCATTGCCGAACGGCAATTCGTAATGCGCGATGACATCGACGCCCATACACCATTTAACATCGTGCGGCGAGAGGCCATAATTGGTTTCCAGAAAGGCAGTCACATATTGGACGCCTTCGTCACAACTGTCTGTTTTACAGAATTTGCCATCCTGCGCGAGTTGTCGAATCGACCCTTCGCCGATCTTGACGACGATAGGCTCGACCGCAAACGGGACCGCACCGCCGATTGCGATGACAATGAGTCCGATCAATGTGTATTTTACCGAGCGTCGCATAAATTGCCGTCATAGGTGTTTCGTAATGTCGGTATAACGCATGATCGGCAGTATCATGGCAAGATCGTGCAGCCGATACAGCGCTATATTGCTGTTTTAGTGCATCTTTTCCGCTAAATTTCATGGGGTTTGCGTGATTAGCGGCTGTTATAGGCCCAAGATTGAGGGCTCCTAAAAGAGTGTCAATATTTTAGTATGTGACGGATTGATATTGACTTTTACGTAAATGCGGTTGCACAACATTCAATCACTCAAGGTTGAGGTGTGATACTGTGGTGCGCGAATATTATACGATTACGGA
>JAEXXS010000049.1 GCA_023451915.1 Pseudomonadota bacterium
GGTCGAGCGCAGCAATGGTCGAAAGACGATGCGCAATGGCGATCACCGTCTTGCCTTCCATGAGTCGCTTCAGATTTTCCTGGATCGAGGCTTCCACATCCGAATCGAGTGCCGAGGTCGCCTCGTCTAGAATGAGAATCGGAGCGTCTTTCAAAATGGCGCGGGCAATGGCGATGCGCTGACGCTGGCCGCCAGACAGTTTCACGCCGCGCTCGCCCACAAAGGCGTCGAACGACTTGCGGCCCTGAAAATCTTCAAGATTGGCGATGAACCCGTCCGCTTCCGCCTGCCGGGCGGCCTTCAGCAATTCTTGATCGGTGGCGTCGTCACGGGCCAGCATGATGTTATCGCGCAAGGAGCGGTGCAAAAGCGCGGTTTGCTGGCTGACCACGGCAAAGGCCCGGCGCAGCGAATTCTGCGTGACGTCCCTTATGTCCTGCCCATCCACGGTGATTGCGCCCTTTTCCACATCGTAAAGGCGAAGGATCAGATTGACGAGCGTGGTCTTGCCCGCGCCGGAATGGCCGACCAGCCCGACACGCTCGCCGCCCCGCACGGTCAGATTGATGTTCTGCAGAACGCCCGCACCCTTGCCGTAATGGAATGTCACATCGCGCACATCAATACGCGCATCGCGCACAATCAGCGGCTTTGCGCCGGGCCGGTCTTCAAGGCCGAGCGGCGCAGAAACAAGGCGCATCGAATTTTCGATCAGCCCCAGCTGGCGCAACATGCCGTTGAGCTGCATCATCAGGCGTCCAAGCAGCATGTTGAGGCGCAGCACCAGACCAAGCGTGAACGAGACCTGACCAACTGTGATGGCGTCCTTCGTCCAGAGATCGATGGCGATGGCCGCAACCGTCACGATCATCAAGCCCGACAAAGCTGTCAGCGACAGGCGCACGCCGGTCAGTGACCGCATGAACGGCAGTATCGCCGCAAGATAGCGTTCGAAACCGTCGCGCAGATAGCGCTCGTCGTCATCCGCCGTGTTGAGTTTGATCGTCTCGATATTGGAATAGCTATCGACAATGCGCCCGTTGATCATCGAGCCCGCTTCGGCGGAGGCTTCGGCATTCTTGCGGATTCGCGGCAGATAGCGCCATGCAATGAAGCCGAAAGCGATGATCCAGACAATGACGGCGGCCGCAAGCCGCCAATCGAGCCGCCCGACAAGAAACAGCGTGGTGATGCTGTAGATTGCCATGAACCAGACAACCTGAATGAGACTTTCGATCAGGTCGCCTGCCGCCTGCCCGGCCTGCCAGACTTTTGTGGCGATACGTCCGGCAAAATCATTCTGGAAGAAGGCATAGGACTGGCGCAGCACATAGGAATTCGCCTGCCAGCGGATCATATTGTAGAAGCCGGGCGACATGGTCTGGTCATCCAGCAGCGTCGTGGCGGCGGTGACAATCAGCCGGATCACAAGAACTGTGAAGCCCATGAAGAGAAGCTCAGGCCCGGCGGACTCAATCAGCGCCGACCAGCTGCGCTCTATGCCGCCTTTGCCGGCCTGATCCAGAATATCGACCAGACGCCCGGTGAAATAGAACAGCCCCGCTTCCACCAGCGGCAGAAGCCCGCCTGCCGCAAGTGCGGCCACAAGCGGCCATTTCGCCTGACGCGCATAATGCCAGAGGAAAGCCATTGTGGTTGAAGGCGGTCTCAGATTATCCGGTTCGCGGAAGGGATCGACCCAACGTTCGAACAGGCTGTAGATCGCCTTCATCAATGGCTTTTTCCCTACCTGACCAGCGTGTCCTCGGAATTGTCTTCGAAGCCGAGGAACCCGCCGGATTGACGCGCCCATAGACTGGCATAAATGCCGCCGAGCGCAACAAGTTCCTCATGGGTGCCGTCTTCGACGATCCGCCCCTTATCCATGACGATCAGGCGGTCGAGAGCGGCAATGGTGGAAAGACGATGCGCAATCGCAATAACCGTCTTGCCTTCCATCAGCGTATTGAGGCTGTCCTGAATGGCCGCTTCCACTTCCGAATCGAGCGCGGATGTCGCCTCGTCGAGAATGAGGATCGGCGCATCCTTCAGCATCACGCGGGCGATGGCGATACGCTGGCGTTGTCCGCCGGATAGTTTCACGCCGCGCTCGCCGACATGGGCTTCCAGCCCGCGCCGTCCCTTCGGATCGGTGAGGAGCGGAACGAACTGGTCAGCCTGCGCCAGACGGATTGCCTGCTGCAGCATTTCCTCGGTCGCGTCGGGCCTGCCATACATGATGTTTTCGCGCACGGTGCGGTGCAGAAGCGAGGTGTCCTGCGTGACCATGCCGATATTGGCGCGCAGCGAATCCTGCGATACTTTCGAAATGTCCTGACCGTCGATCAGAATGCGGCCCTTCTCCAGATCGTAGAAGCGCAGCAGCAGATTGACCAGCGTGGACTTGCCAGCACCGGAGCGACCGACAAGCCCGACTTTCTGGCCCGCCGGGATTTTCAGCGTCAGGTTTTCCAGAACGCCCTTGCCCTTGCCGTAATGGAAGCCGACATGATCGAAATCCAGTTCGCCCCTGGTCACATGCAGGGCCGGAGCATTGGGCACATCCACCACTTCATGCGCGCGCGCAATCGTGGTGATGCCGTCTTCCACCGTGCCGATATTTTCAAACAGCGCCGACATTTCCCACATGATCCACTGCGACATGCCGTTGAGGCGCAGCACCAGACCAATACCGACCGCCACCGCGCCCACCGTCACGGCTTCCTGCATCCACAGGCCGATACCGATCACACCGACTGCAAACAGCAACAGGCAGTTGGACACATAGAGCGTGAAATGGAACATGGTCACGAGGCGCATCTGACGATGCACGGTGCCGAGGAACCCATCGAGGCTTTCGCGCACATAGGATTCCTCGCGGCTCGAATGCGAGAACAGCTTGACGGTCGCAATATTGGTATAGCTGTCGACGATGCGGCCCGTCATGGTCGAGCGCGCATCGGCCTGCTCTTCCGATACCACCCGCAAGCGGGGAATGAAGAAGCGCAGCAGGAACATATAGACCCCGAGCCAGACCACGAACGGGATCATCAGACGCAGATCGGCGGAGGCCGCGATGAAAAGCGTGCCCGCAAAATAGACGATGACATAGTTCAAAACGTCGAGCAGCTTCATCACCGTTTCACGCACGGCAAGAGCGGTCTGCATCAACTTGGTTGAAATGCGCCCGGCAAATTCGTCCTGAAAAAACGCCATGGACTGGCGGATCAGGTAGCGATGCATCAGCCAGCGCACGCGCATCGGATAATTGCCGAGCAGCGTCTGGTGGATCACCAGCGAGTGCACCAGCACCACGCCCGGCAGGCCGACCAGCACGACACCGGCGATCAATGCCAGCCGCCAGCCTTCATTGCTCAGAAACGTCTCGCGCGACTGATGCGAAAGCCAGTCAACGATATTGCCCATGAAGGCAAACAGCGACACTTCGATGATTGCAATCAGGGTGGTGAAAATCGCCATGCCGATAATCCACGGCCAGGCGCCGCGGGTATAATAAAGGCAAAACGCGACCAGTCCGCGCGGAGGTTCCTGCGGGGTCTCATCGGGATAGGCGTCGAGTCGGTGTTCGAACCACTTAAACATGGCGCTCCTTTTAGGCGGGCCTTAAGCAATTGCCAAGACATCGCCGGAACAAAACATGAAACTTTTTGCAATCCGACAGGATCGGCAAGCAATATTCGCAACGGGATGTTGACGCGTGAAATTCGACCGATATGCAGTCTTGCGACAACGGGCATTTAGCGTTACCCGCTTCATATGGATCTGCGTGTCGCCCTTTACCAGCCCGACATTCCCGGCAATACGGGAACCATTCTGCGCATGGCCGCCTGTCTCGGCTTTGCCGTGGACCTGATCGAGCCTGCCGGTTTCGACATTTCCGACCGCTCGCTGAAGCGTGCGGGCATGGATTATCTGGCGCAGGCCGCACTGACGCGCCATGCTGACTGGAGCCGCTTCGAAGACTGGCGCCAACAGGCTGGACGCCGCATTGTACTGCTCTCGACCAAGGCCGCAATTCCCTATACCGACTACCGTTTTCAGGGGAATGACATTCTGCTCTTCGGGCGTGAATCGTCCGGTGTGCCGGATGCGGTCCATGACAGCGCCGATGCGCGCCTGCTGATCCCGATGGTCCCCGGCACCCGCTCCCTCAATCTTGCAGTTTCGGTCGCCATGACGGCGGGGGAAGCTTTGCGTCAGATGAGAAGCGAAAGTGATTCCCCTTCAAGGCCTTAGGCGTCCTGGCGGAATCAATACTCGAATTGCCCTCAACATGCGTCGCGGATTGACCGGATCGCCCCGCATCGTCCCCCATTTCCGGTTCGAAAGGCGCGCTTCATTCCATGAAACTGTCTGCCCGTACCGCCGTTCTTGCGGCATCCACCCTGTCGCTGCTGACCGCGGCTCCAGCCTACGCCAAGGAAGCAGCCAAGGACATCGAACGTATTGCGCCCAAAGTCATGGTCATCACCATGTTCGGTGAGGAAGCCAAGCCGTGGCTGGAAGGGGAAAACTTCACGCAGAAGATCAAGCTGCCGGGCTTGAGCCCTGAATATCCAGACGTCGACTGCACTGCCGAGGGGCTTTGCCACATGACGACGGCCATGGGTTTTGCCAATGCTGCAAGCTCCACGGCAGCGATGGCGCTGAGCGACAAGCTCGACCTCAGCCACACCTATTTTCTGATCGCAGGCATTGCAGGCGTCGATCCCAAACACGGCACGCTCGGCTCGGCCCATTGGGCGAAATATGTCATCGACGCCAATCTCGCCCACCGCATCGATATGCGTGAAGCGCCGGAAGGCTGGAGCACGGATTTCTTTGGTCTTGGCACCGCCAAGCCAGGCGAAAAGCCAAAATGGGCTGCGGGCACGGAAGTCTTTGAACTGAACGGCAAGCTGGCCGATTATGCTTTGGCCACCACGAAGGATGTCGCGCTTCTCGATGGTGACGATGCGAAGGCATATCGCAAGCACTACACGCAGGACGCCGCCATCGGCGCGCCGAAAGTCACCATTTGCGATACGGCTTCTGCTGATACCTATTGGCATGGCGCAAAGCTCGGCGAAGCGGTGAGCGCGTGGGTCAAGCTTCTGACGGACGGCAAGGCGGATTACTGCACCTCGCAGATGGAAGACAATGCGACGCTTACGGCATTGAAGCGCGCTGCCGATGCGGGCAAGCTGGATTTCAGCCGGATCGCCGTGCTGCGCACCTCTTCAAACTTCGACCGGCAGGGCAAGGACCAGACCGCCATTCAGTCTCTTAGCGCAAAGTCTGGCGGTTTCCCGCTGGCAACCGCCAATGCCTACCGCGTGGGGAAGGCCTATGCAGACAGCATCATCGGCAAGTGGGCGGCCTGGGAAAAAGCGCCGCAAACCGCTGCGCAATAAGCCGGTAACGGTATAACGAATCAAAACAAAGGCACCCGGTGCGGCAAGGACCGGGTGCCTTTTATTGGGAGCAAATCTGAATCCGCTTTCAAGCACTTGGCGGCAGATATTGAATCAGATCTTCAATCTGCGGTTGGCAGACGGCGCATGGTGAATTCGATCACATCGTCGGGTCGTTCGCACCAGCTTTCAATCTCGGTCCAGTAGGCGGATTTGGGAAATGTGTCGAACCATTCCCGCGCTTTTTCGCGCGCGGCCTGCCGCGGCAGGGTGAAGGTTTCACGGATGAAGCCGTCGCGCGGCATCCGGTTCTTTTTGGCGCGGCTCTTCTCCAGCTGCTTGCGCAAGCCTTCGAGCGGCGGACGGGGCGGTGCTGCTGTCATGCGATTGCCTCCCGATTGGCTGGAAACACACGCATCCAGCCCCTTGACCACAAAAGATAGGGTAGCGGTTTTGCAAAGACGAGTCTTTTCTTGGGGAGAGCGATTTTGCGACACCACCGAAGCGGCTCTTCGCCCTATGCGCGCAAGGCGGAACTTGCTAAGCCACCAGATATAGCAAATCCTATTTCACCTTGCCATTTAACCTTGGCTGCACGCTTTTATCCGGCAGATTGCGCCGAGAGGAAACAACCAATGCAACGCGACGAAATTCCCGCTATCATCCCTCACGATATCGAGGAAAAGAAACAGGCGGCGCAACGCTGGTTCGAGGAACTGCGCGACCGTATCTGCTCAAGCTTCGAACAGCTGGAAGACGAGCTGCAAGGCCCCTTGTCCGACCGCGAGCCGGGCCGCTTCGTGCGCACCCCCTGGCTTAAGGAAGAAGGCAAAGGCGGCGGCGGCGTCATGTCGATCATGCACGGGCGCGTTTTCGAAAAAGTCGGCGTTCACGTCTCCACCGTCTATGGCGAATTCTCGCCGGAATTCCGCAAGCAGATCCCCGGTGCAGAAGAAGACCCGCGCTATTGGGCAAGCGGTATTTCGCTGATTGCGCATCCGCAAAACCCCAATGTGCCAGCCGTTCATATGAACACGCGTATGGTCGTGACCAGCCGCCAGTGGTTCGGCGGCGGCGCTGACCTGACCCCGGTTCTGGATCGCCGGCGCACACAGGACGATGCGGACACGCTCGCCTTTCACAAGGCCTTCCGCTTTATCTGCGAAAAGCACAAGAATGTCGTCGACTATCAGCGCGTGAAGGACTGGTGCGACGAGTATTTCTTCCTGCCGCATCGCAATGAGCCGCGCGGCACCGGCGGCATCTTCTATGACTGGCTGCATTCGTCGGACGAAAATGGCGGCTGGGATGCCGATTTCGCCTTTACGCGCGATGTGGGACGCGGCTTTTCCGTCGTCTATCCGCATCTGGTGCGCCAGAACTTCAATCAGGACTGGACGCAGGCCGACCGCGACGAGCAACTCGTGCGCCGTGGCCGCTATGTCGAGTTCAACCTGCTTTATGATCGCGGCACGATCTTCGGCCTGAAGACCGGCGGCAATGTGAATTCCATTCTGTCGTCCATGCCGCCCGTGGTGAAATGGCCGTAATTAACTGAAAAGGGCCGGATAACCGGCCCTTTTCTATGAGCCAAAAGCGGGATGATGCGTGATGAAGCCCTGCGGCATGTCTGGCCCGAAAGCCAGACACTGGACATATTCCGCAGCTATGCCCGGCATTTTAAGGCGCGGATCGGCTTTGAAACCGAAACGTCCGTAATAGCCGGGGTCGCCCACCAGAACGCAACCTTTCGCGCCATCGGCCCGCAACAAAGCGAGACCTTCACGGACGAGTGCCCCGCCGATCCCCTCGCCCTGCCTTTCGGGCTGAACCGAGATGGGACCAAGGGCATACCAACCCTTGTCCTCCCCGCCGATCTGAACCGGCGAGAAGGCCACATGGCCGACAACAGAGCCCCCGTCCACGGCAACCAGCGACAAAGTAAGCGCCGAGGCTGCGCGGAGGGCATCGACGATCTCCCCTTCACGCTGATTGCTATAAGGAACCTTGCTGAACGCTTCATCCGTCAGATGACGGATTGCGGCACTATCATCGGGCTTTTCCTTCCGAAGAAACATGACGCGCACCCTCAACGGTTATTGAGCTGAGCGCGAACATTTTCGCGCCCTTTCAGCGAAATGCGATAGGGACTGCCGGATCGGGATTCGATCAGCCGCTTGCGCCGCAATTGCTGGAACACAGCCATTGTACAATCAGCGAGCAGATAACCCTCGCGGGTATAGCATTCGATTTCGCAGACGCGTGCGTCTTCGCGGGAGTAGCGGATATGACCGCCTTGTGCCAGCACGTGCAAAACGCGCTGTTCGATACGTGAGATATTCATTGTTGTTCATGCCTGGATGGAAACCACAACAAGCATCAGCACTCGCGGACAGCGCATAGCTATCCACGGCCAATGCCGTTCCCGTCCCTGAACATCTGCCCGATCAGACGCACCGAGCGTCCGTCATCACAGTTCTTGTTCGGAACGATTAAAGGCTTCCCACAATCCCTAGCATCAACAATTCCTCTTTCAGAGGTGGATAGGTCAAAGGGCCGGTCGGCCCTCTGCGCCACATGTAAGATCGCACGGGCCGAAAGTCAAACCCGATCAGGCCTTTGGCTGATTGCGCAGCTTTTCGGCTTCCGCGTAGAACTTCTTTTCCCACTCATTGTGGTTGTCCAGCCCTTCCTTGATGAAGGGCGTGAAGATGGCGAGGTTCATCAGGCACCAGTTGACGAAACGGGCCGGGAATTTCAACGGCTTCACGAAATCGACGAACAGCACCACGCGGGTCTTATCTGTGTGGTTCCACGCTTCATGCTCATAGGCATCGTCGAAGATGAGAACCTTGCCCTCATGCCAATGGCAGACCTGCTTGTCCACGCGAATGGCCAGCTTTTCATTCGGCTCCGGTACAATGAGGCCGAGATGCAGGCGCAGCACACCATTATATGGTCCGCGATGCGGCGGCAGATGCTTGCCCGGTTCGAAGATCGAGAACATCGCCGTGGTCAGGCCCGGGATCTTGTTTACGATGCGCCAGGTTTCCGGGCAGGTCTTGATGTTCTGCTCCGACTTCACGCCAAAACCGAGCAGGAAGAATGTCTTCCAGCGATTATCGGTGGAAATCGTCTTCACGTCGGTCGAAATATCCTGAAAGGACGGCAGCTCGCTCTGACGCAGCAGGATCGTGTCCAGTTCCTTGCGGATGGCAGGCCATTCCTTTTCGATCTCCGCAGCCCATGGGAAGGTCGCATTGTCATAAACCGGCGGATTGCCGAGCTTGGCATATTTCAGATTGAGACCTTCCGCCCAGGAAACGATCCCCATGAAAAACCGGGTGATCTTGCTCGGGCGGTCCATTGCAGCGAGGCCTTCCGTGCCGAATTTCTGTTTCGGATCAGAGGCTGCCTTATCTTGGATCGAAGTATCGGGATTGGACATTTCATGCTCTTTCAAAAATCGGCGCTGACAAGAGTCCCAGCCATAAACTGATGAAACTACGGCTTAATTTTGCACACAAGCGGTCAGCTGTTCATTTTATCGCGATCAAGTTTCTCCAGAAGCGTGGCACGGTCAAGGCTAAAACCGGAGTCGATCCAGAAAGTTTCAAGCCTGCGCAAGGTCTTCCCCAGACCAGGCCCCTTCTCCACACCGAGCGCCAGAAGATCACCGCCCGTCACGGGAAAGACAGGGGCTTCATAATGTTCCGCTGTTTCGAGCAGACGCGAAAAGCCGCCAGCGCGGATCATGGCATCGTCGCTGCCCGCCGCATCGGCACGCGCCGCCGCATAGGCCAGCTTGATCCGGTCCACCACCGCCTGCTTGCTGCCGCGATAAATGAGCTTCTTCAGGGCCTGTTCGGAAAGCTCCGGCTTGACGGCATCGGCCCGCGCCCAGGCTTCCAGACGCGCCCGTTCGGCATTGGACATTTTCAGGCGCTTGCCCATTTCTTCCATACGCACGGCATCGGGCGGCACGATGCTCTCAAGCCGCAACAGAGGATCGGGCGACCAGCCAAGGTCACCTTCTGAACGCACCAGGCCATGAATGGCGTCGATGCCCCATTTTTCGCTTTCAGGCAGGACGAGGTTCAAGACACCGCCTTGCCGCATCCACAAAAGGGCGCGCGACGGATCGGGGGCGGACAGGAGCTTCTTCAGCTCCGACCAAACCCGTTCTGCTGATAGCTGCTCGATCCCATCCTTCAGTCTCGCGCTGGCGCGAAGGCCCTCGGCTTCCGGTCGCCCGGAACCATACCAGGCAAAAAAGCGGAAAAAGCGCAGGATCCGCAGGTAATCCTCGCGGATTCGCTGTTCGGCATCACCGATGAAACGCAGCGTCCGGGTTTCAATATCGGCAAGTCCGCCGACATGATCGATGATTTTGCCGTCCGCCGTCGCATAAAGCGCATTGATGGTGAAATCGCGCCGCTCGGCATCGGTTTTCCAGTCGGTGCCAAACGCAACCTTGGCATGGCGACCATCGGTCTCGACATCCTTGCGCAAGGTCGTCACTTCATAGGCATGCCCTTGCACGACGACGGTGATCGTGCCGTGCTCGATACCGGTCGGAACAGGTTTGAACCCCGCCTCCTCGACCAATCGCACCGTTTCCTGCGGCAGATGCGTGGTGGCAAGATCGACATCGCTGACGGCGGTGCCCAGCAATGTGTTGCGCACCGCCCCGCCGACCACGCGCGCTTCGCCGCCGTCGCGGTTCAAGGCCTGGAACAGCGCCTGCAGAGACTTCGACTTTAACCAGGTCGCCGTGTCGGAAATGTTCACACTATCGCTCAAACGTAGAGCCTTTCATAAAGTCCGCGAATGATCCCGGCGGTAATCCCCCAGATGAATCGCTCGTGATAGGGCATGGCGTAATAAAAGCGTTCCTTGCCGTTAAACACCCTGCTTTCGCGCCGGTGATTGGCCGGATTCATCAGGAAAGACAATGGCACCT
>JAEXXS010000059.1 GCA_023451915.1 Pseudomonadota bacterium
AAAAAGCCAGACAAATGTCTGGCTTTGAGTTTTGAAGGTGCCTTTGAGGCAAACCTCCAGAGGGGAACACTCAGCCCGCGCAAATGGGAGGAGGAAACGCGGCGCTGAGATGATTGTTATATGCTCCCTGCTCATCATTTTTGCAATGCAACTTTAGCGCAATGCTGCCATGCGCCCTGCGCATAGCTCGCCCGTGCATTTATTTTCATATTATTCAGTTAGTTAGCGATAAGTTGCCCATTAATTGGCAGCATATGCTCGATCAAGAGCGCCTACGGAACAGGCATCGATACAACCGAACTGCCTGCAAAATCAGCAAATCACTGTCCGCTGATTCCCCACAGAAGATGTCACCCAACTGTCATCGCAGCGCATCAGGACTGTCACAGAACAGGCCTAAAAGCCCCCGCAGAGCCGATGCGGGCGAACGCATCCGGCGTGAAGCAGCCACCGGATAAACGGTGATGGCTGCGAACATTTCACAAGCCACGAGGGAGCGCGCCCATGCGGATCGTTCAAATCACCGACACCCATCTCAGCCCGATCAAGACGCATTTCAACCCGAACTGGGAGCCTCTCGTGGCGTGGGTCGAAGAGCAGAAACCTGATCTCATCATTCACACCGGCGATCTCGCCGTGGACGGCGCGGATGTCGAAGCCGATCTCGAATTCTGCCGCAGCTGTTTTGACCAACTGTCCGCTCCGGTTCTCAGTGTGCCGGGCAATCATGACATCGGCCATCTTCCGGAAAGCCACCAGCCGGTCAATGCCGAGCGTCTTGCGCGCTGGCAGCGCCATATCGGTCCCGACCGCTGGGCCAAGGACCTTGGCGACTGGCTGATCGTGGGCCTCAACAGCCTGATCATCGGTACGGGCAGCGAACAGGAAGAAGACCAGTTCCAGTGGCTGGAAAATGTGCTGGAAAACGCAGACGGCAAACCGGTTGCTGTCTTTGCGCATAAGCCGCTCTTTGTCGATGCTCCGGAAGAAGGCGACAGCGG
Organism: Pseudomonadota bacterium; assembly: GCA_023451915.1. The sequence continues at coordinate 1,002 of JAEXXS010000059.1, forward strand.
CTATTGGGGCATCCGCCCGATTGCGCGCCAGCGTCTCTATGATCTCTTCGCGCAATATAACGTGCAGCTTCACGCCAGCGGCCATTTGCACCGCGCATGGAAGGGCGAAGCGTTCGGTACCAGCTATGTCTGGGGACCGGCTGCCGCCTTCATCGTTGGGGCCATGGAGCGCGACCTGCCGGGCGAGCGCATTCTGGGCGCGGTCGTGCATGAACTTGGCGAAACGGCCACCAGCACCATCATCCGCATCGAAGAACTGACGCCTTACGTGATCGACGATGTGGTGCATGAGGTCTATCCGCATCATGCGGGCGACGGCGCGAAAGTCACGGAAGAGGCAGGCCAATGAGCACGCTTGCCATCCGCGATATTGGAAAATCCTATGGCGGCAACCGCATTCTCGACGGCATCAGCATCGACGTGGCGGAGGGCGAATTCATCGCCCTCGTCGGCCCGTCTGGCTGTGGCAAGAGCACGCTTTTACGCATTCTTGCCGGTCTCGACCATGCCGATGAAGGTAATGTTGCGCTCGCTGGCCGCGACATCACCGGCGCGCATCCCGCCGACCGCAATATCGCAATGGTCTTTCAGTCCTACGCTTTGTACCCGCATCTGACCGCGGCCCAGAACATTGCCGTGCCGCTTGCCATGCGCGACATGACCACAGCGGAACGTCTGCCCTTCATGGGGCCGCTGGTTCCCGGCCAGCGCGCCAAGCGCGCCGCGATCCAGAAACAGGTGAAAACCACCGCCGCCAGCCTGAAGATCGATCATCTTCTCGACCGCAAGCCCGGCCAGATGTCGGGCGGCCAGCGTCAGCGCGTTGCATTGGCCCGTGCGCTCGTGCGCCAGCCCGGTGTTTTCCTCATGGATGAACCGCTGTCCAATCTCGATGCCAATCTGCGCGTTCACACCCGCGCCGAAATTGTCGACCTGCATCGCCGCGCCGGTGTTCCGACGATTTATGTCACCCACGATCAGGCTGAAGCGCTTAGCATGGCCGACCGTGTCGCCGTCATGATGGGCGGCAAGCTGCTGCAAATCGATACGCCGACCGCGATCTATAACGATCCCCGCCACATCGAAGTGGCCCAATTTATCGGCACCCCACGCATCAATATTCTGGATGCTTTGGTCAGCGATCAGGGGAGCGTCCATTTTGCAGGTCGCCCAATCCTGCAAAATGTCGCTGCCTATGCGGGCACGACGATCCGCGTCGGCATTCGCCCGGAACATTTCCGTCTGCACCCGCATGACAAGACCGGCCTTGCCGGAACCGTCTCGCGCATCGAATTTCTGGGTTCCGAAGTGCTCGTCTATCTGAAAGCGCCGGGCTCCGGGCAGGAGTTGATCGTCAAGCTCGATCCCGTCAAGGCCGACCATATCGCGCCCGGTCTGCCGGTTGGCCTGCATTTCGACGCGGAAAACGCCTATCTCTTCGGCGATGACGGCGCACGCCTGCGCCAGCCCGCCGGGAATGTTGTGACCATCGCACCGGCGGAAAAGGCTGCGGCCCATGTCTGATATTGCCCTTGCCCGGCCCGGTGCAGTCAGCGCCCGCACTGCCGCCGAAAATGCGCGTCGGCGCGAGGAGCGGCTCGCCTGGAAACTCGCCTCGCCCGCCATTCTTCTGACAGTCCTGCTGATCCTGCTGCCCACCGCCGCGGTTGTCTTCTGGAGCTTTACCAATTTCGAGCTTGGCTATGCCGGTTTTGAATTTATCGGCCTCGACAATTATGTGGAATTGTTCAGCGACCGCACCTTTCTCATCTCGCTGAAGAATACGGCAATCTATACGGCCATTGTCGCACCGGCTTCGGTGTTTCTCGGCCTTGGAGTCGCGATCCTCATCGAAGGCGAAGTGCGCGGGAAATCCTTCTTCCGCACCGTCTATTTTCTGCCAGTTGCCTCATTGCTCGTCGCCATGGCGACCGTCTGGCAATATCTGCTGCATCCCACGCTTGGCCCCGTCAATGCGCTGCTCGGCATGATCGGTATTACCGGTCCCAACTGGCTTGGCTCCAGCGATACGGCTTTGATCAGCCTTGCGCTGATCGGCGTCTGGCAAAGCGTCGGCTTCAA
>JAEXXS010000094.1 GCA_023451915.1 Pseudomonadota bacterium
GCGTCAGTTTCGTTTCACTTGGCTGCCCGAAGGCGCTGGTCGATTCCGAACGCATCATCACCAGCCTCCGCTCGGAAGGCTATGAAATCTCCCGCAAGCATGACGGCGCCGATCTGGTGATCGTCAATACCTGCGGCTTTCTCGATTCGGCACGCGACGAGTCGCTTGACGCCATCGGCCTCGCACTCAACGAAAATGGCAAGGTCATCGTCACCGGCTGCCTTGGCGCGGAACCGGACGTCATTCGCGAACGTCACCCGAATGTTCTCGCCATCACCGGCCCGCAGGCCTATGAAAGCGTGATGACCGCCGTGCACGAAGCCGCCCCGCCTGCGCATGATCCGTTCGTGGATCTGGTGCCGCCGCAGGGCGTGAAGCTTACGCCGCGCCATTATGCCTATCTGAAAATTTCCGAAGGCTGCTCGAACCGCTGCTCCTTCTGCATCATTCCGGCGCTGCGCGGCGATCTCGTCTCGCGCCCGATCGATCAGGTGCTGCGCGAGGCCGAAAAGCTGGTGACAGCCGGCGTGAAGGAAATCCTCGTCATTTCGCAGGATACGAGCGCCTACGGCCTCGACATCAAATATCAGGAAGCCATGTGGCAGGACCGCACGGTCCGCACCAAGTTCCTCGATCTTTCGCGCGAGCTGGGCGACATGGGCGTCTGGGTGCGCATGCATTATGTCTATCCTTACCCGCATGTCGATGAAGTCATTCCGCTGATGGCGGAAGGCAAGATCCTGCCTTACCTCGACATTCCGTTCCAGCATGCTTCGCCTGCCGTTTTGAAAAACATGCGCCGTCCGGCGCATCAGGAAAAGACGTCGCGCCGCATTCAGGCATGGCGCGAAACCTGCCCGGATCTGGCCGTGCGCTCGACTTTCATCGTCGGCTACCCCGGTGAAACGGAAGAAGATTTCCAGCTGCTGCTCGACTGGCTCGATGAAGCCAAGATCGAACGCGCGGGCTGCTTTAAATATGAGCCGGTTAAGGGCGCAAAGGCCAATGATCTCGGCCTCGAACAGGTGCCGGAAGAAATCAAGGAAGCCCGCTGGCATCGTTTCATGGCCAAGCAGCAGCAGATTTCCACCAATCTTCTCAAGAAGAAGGTGGGCAAGCGCCTGCCCGTCATTATTGACGAGGCGAATGGCACAGTCGCCAAGGGTCGCACCCGCTACGACGCGCCGGAAATTGACGGCAGCGTGCATATCCAGTCGCGTCGTCCGCTGCGCGTCGGCGATATCGTGACGGTAAAGGTCGAAGCGAGCGACGCATACGATCTGCACGGTATCGCGGTCTGATGGCGGCTCCGGCTGCCATTGCGATTAGAAAAGCAACATCGGCAGATGTGGCGGCTATCGTCGCCATGCTTGCCGATGACGCACTTGGCGCGAAGCGCGAAGACGCCAGCCTGCCATTGCGCGATGAATATCGGAATGCCTTCGCAGCCATTGATGCCGACCCGAACCAGTTTCTGGCCGTGGTCGAGCATGACGGACGCATTATCGGCTGCATGCAGCTGAGCTTCATTCCGGGCCTGTCCCGCAAGGGCCAATGGCGCGGCCAGATCGAAAGCGTTCGTATAGCGAGCGATATTCGTGGCGGCGGTATTGGTCGTCAGATGATCGAATGGGCAATCGAGAAATGCCGCGAACGGGGTTGCGGACTGGTGCAGCTTACCACCGACAAATCCCGCTCCGATGCCCTGCGCTTTTACCGCTCGCTTGGTTTCGTCGACAGCCACGAAGACCTTAAACTGTCGCTTTAAGAAAGCTCGGTAACCAGCAAATAGAAAAAGAAAAGGGCGCCCCAAGCGCCCTTCTTTTTGCTTTTAAACGAGGCTTATTGCGGCAGCTTGTCGTCCACGCCTGCGACGTAGAAGTTCATGCCGAGCAAGGTCTTATCGTCAGCATGTTCGCCAGCCTTGAGCCATTCCGAACCGTCCTGCTTCTTGATCGGACCGGTAAACGGCTTCAACTCGCCGGACTTGATCTTGGCCACGGTTTCCTCGGCCATTTTCTTCACGTCGTCCGGCATGTTGGTGAACGGAGCCATCTTGACGAGGCCTTCCTTCATACCCCACCAGATATCCTGGCTCTTCCAAGTGCCGTCGAGAACGGCCTTGGCGCGGTCGATGTAATATGGACCCCATTCGTCAATGGTCGCACTCAGCTGCGTCTTCGGCGCAAACTTGATCATGTCCGAAGCCTGACCGAATGCTTTGATACCGCGTTCGGCTGCAACCTGAATGGCGGCAGTGGAATCGGTGTGCTGGGTCAGAATATCGACGCCCTGATCGATCAGCGCCTTGGCGGCATCGGCTTCCTTGCCGGGATCGAACCAAGAGTTCGCCCAGATCACCTTGACCTTGAAGTCCGGATTGATCGACTGCGCACCCAGCATGAAGGCGTTGATGCCCTGCACCACTTCCGGCACCGGCACGGAGGCGATATAGCCTGCTACGCCCTTGGTGGAGAGCTTTGCGGCGATCTGTCCCTGAACATACCGGCCTTCATAGAAGCGCGCATTATAGACCGAGACGTTATCTGCCGTCTTGTAGCCGGTGGCGTGCTCAAACTTCACCTTCGGGAACTTCTTGGCGACCTTGATCGTCGGATCCATGTAACCGAAGGAAGTCGTGAAGATCAGCTTGTTACCGGCGCGTGCCAGACGCTCGATGGAGCGCTCGGCGTCAGCGCCTTCCGGCACGTTTTCGAGATAGGTCGTCTCGACCTTGTCGCCCAGTGCCTCAACCAGTTCCTTGCGCGCCTGATCGTGCTGATAGGTCCAGCCGAAATCGCCCGGAGGTCCAATATAGATAAAGCCGATTTTGAGTTTTTCTTCCGCATGCGCCGCGCCGCCGAGCATAAAGCTCGCAGCTGTGGCGAAGGCCATAAGCGTCTTTTTCATGTTCCCTGCACTCCTTGTTGACACCCAATATTCCAAACAAAAGCTGTTGGGAGCAGCTTTCGTTTATCCCCTACCTGTCCGGTACGAACGGCTTGCCGAGCGACGCGGGCGTATTCATCATCGTCAGACGTTTGTTGCGCGAGATGATCACCAGCACCACGATTGTCGCGAGATAAGGCAAGGCCGACAGCAACTGCGACGGCATGCCAAATCCAAGCGCCTGCGCATGCAACTGCCCGATCGTGACAGCGCCGAAAAGATAAGCACCGATCAGTACCCGCCATGGTCGCCACGAGGCGAAAACCACCAGCGCCAATGCGATCCAGCCGCGACCAGCCGTCATGTTTTCCACCCATTGCGGGACATAGACGAGCGAGAGCTGCGCGCCTGCAAGGCCAGCGCAGGCCCCGCCGAACAGCACCGCCAGATAGCGTATGCGCACCACATGCACGCCAAGCGCATGCGCGGAGCCGTGGCTGTCGCCGATGGCGCGTAAGGTGAGCCCTGCGCGTGTGCGGAACAGGAACCACGTCACGCCAGCAACCAGCAGCAGCGAGAAATAGAAGATCGGGTCCTGCCCGAACAGGAACCGCCCCACAAGAGGAATGTCCGTGAGATAGGGAATGTAGATAGCATCGAGGCGCACGCCCGGAATGCCGACAAAGCTCTCGCCCAGCATGGCCGAAGCACCAATGCCCAGAATGGTCAGCGCGAGGCCGGTCGCCACCTGATTGGTGACGAGTGTGAGCGTCAGGAAGCCGAAAATCGCTGAAAACAAGGTGCCAACGGCAATGCCCGCCAGAAGGCCGAGCCACGCCGAGCCCGTGAGCTGCGCTGCGGCAAAGCCGGATACAGCGCCCATCAGCATCATGCCTTCAACGCCGAGATTGAGTACGCCCGAACGTTCCACCACCAGTTCGCCGATGGCTGCGATCAAAAGCGGCGTGGCGGCGGTGGCGATTGTGAGAAGAATGGCCTGGGTCAGTTCCATCGGCTCAGGCCTTTCCCGCTTTGCGCGTGCTGACAAAACGAATGCGGTAGAGAATGAGCGTATCACAGGCGAGCACGAAGAACAGGATCATGCCCTGAAACACGCGTGCCGATTTTTCTGAAATGCCGATGGCGACCTGTGCTGCTTCCCCACCCAGATAGGACAGCGCCAGCACAAGCCCGGCCGCGATTGCGCCAAGTGGATTGAGACGCCCCAGAAACGCGACGATGATTGCAGTGAAACCATAGCCCGGCGAAATCACCGGGCGTAGCTGCCCGATGGCACCGGATGTTTCCGCAATACCAGCCAGCCCGGCAAGCGCGCCCGAAACCGCAAAGACGAAGAACACCAATTTGCCCGAGCTGAAACCCGCAAAGCGACCGGCCCGCGGGCTCTGGCCAATAACCTTGACCTCGAAGCCCTTTAGCGTGTGCTTGAGCATAAACCAGACCAGCACGGCGGCAATCAGTGCGAGAATGAAGCCCCAATGAGCGCGACCTGATTCACTCCAGATTTCCGGCAGAATGGCGCTTTCGTTGAACTGGCGCGTTTCCGGGAAGTTGTAGCCTTCCGGGTTGCGCCACGGTCCGCGCACCAGCCAGTCGAGAAAGAGCTGCGCCACATAGACCAGCATCAGGCTGGTGAGAATCTCGTTCGTGTTGAAGCGCACCTTGAGGAAGGCCGGAACCGTTGCATAGGCCGCACCGCCCGCCATGCCCATCAACAACATCAGCGGCAGAACAATCCATGACTGGAAGTCGGGAAACAGCACCGGCAGGACGGAACCCGCGACCGCGCCCATGATAAACTGCCCTTCAGCGCCGATATTCCAGTTGTTCGACAGGAAACAGACACACAAGCCGACCGCGATCAGGATCAGCGGCGCGGCCTTGACCAGCAATTCATGCCACGACCAGATATCGAACAAAGGCTCGACGAAGAACACATAAAGCGCGTTGAAAGGGTCTTTGCCCATCAGGGCGAAAGCGAGTCCCCCGAAGATGAAGGTCAGCGCCAAAGCCAGCAGGGGCGACAAGGCGCTGAAAAGCTTCGACGGCTGGGGCCGTTTGACGAGTTCTATCCGCATCAGGCTGCCCCCGCCTCTGCTTCACCGGAAATGCCGCCCATCAGCAGGCCGATCTTTTCAAGGGTCATCTCAGCAACTGGCAAGGGTTCGGAAAGCTGACCGTGATTCATGACGGCAATCCGGTCGCTGATTTCAAAGAGCTCATCGAGATCCTGGCTGATAACGAGAACGGCGGAGCCGGAACGCGCCAGATCCACAAGGGCCTGCCGTATATGGGCCGCGGCGCCCGCATCGACGCCCCATGTCGGCTGGTTGACGACCATGACCGATGGCGAACGGTCGAGTTCACGGCCAATGATGAATTTCTGTAAATTGCCGCCGGACAATGCCGAAGCTGGCGGATTTTCCGCGCTTTTGCGCACATCCATGCGCTCGATGATACGCCGGGCGGCGGAATGCAGCGCACTTTCGGTAATCAGTTTCAGTGCACCGCCACGCAGAAACGCTTTCGCGTCGGTCTTGTAGCGAGACAGAAAAAGATTATCAGTCAGCGGCAGCGACGGCACCGCACCGTGGCCGAGACGCTCTTCCGGCACGAAAGCTGCACCCATCATGCGGCGTTCGCTGATACCAAGCCTACCCGCATCCTTGCCGCGAATGCGCACGGTCGAGGCCGCCGATTGCAGCACTTCACCGGATATCGCCTCGAAGAACTCGCCCTGCCCGTTGCCCGCAACGCCAGCAATGCCAACAACTTCGCCTGCCGCCACCGAAAGCGAGATGTTCTTCAACGCCGTGGAGAAGGGTCCGCGTGGCGGCTGCGACAGTGACTTGATTTCAAACAGTGCTGCAGGACGCGTCGCCGCGGTATTCATCGGGCTGCGCGCCACGACCTTAATGTCGTTGCCAACCATCATGCGGGCAAGCGACGCGGCAGTTTCCTTGCGCGGATCGCAATGCCCGACCACCTTACCGTGGCGCAACACCGTTGCGCGGTCGCAGAGGCGCTTCACCTCTTCCAGACGGTGGCTGATATAGAGAATGGATTTGCCTTCTGCCTTTAGGCGTTCGAGTGTTTCAAACAGGCGGTCGGCTTCCTGTGGTGTCAGAACCGAGGTCGGTTCATCCAGAATGATCAGGTCCGGTTCCTGCAAAAGACAGCGCACGATTTCAATGCGCTGGCGCTCGCCGACCGAAAGGTCGCCAACATGGGCCTGCGGATCAACTGGCAGACCATAGGTCTTGCCGACTTCACTGGCTCGCCTCGCCACATCCGACAAGGACAGCGAATGGTCCAGCGAAAGAGCGATGTTTTCAGCGGCAGTCAGCGAATCAAACAGCGAAAAATGCTGGAAAACCATACCGATGCCGAGTTTTCTTGCGGCAGCGGGTTCGCCAATGACAACGCTTTGGCCCTTCCAGACGATTTCGCCTTCGAGCGGCTGCAAAGCGCCGAAAAGCATTTTGACGAAAGTGGACTTTCCAGCGCCATTCTCGCCCAGAAGCGCGTGAATTTCACCCTCGGCAATGGTGAGATCAACCCCATCGCAAGCCCTGAGCTGCCCAAATACTTTCGTGAGCCGGCGGACATCCAGAAGAGGCCGGTCGGATAAATTGGCTGACATTATTCCCCAAATGTATTTTTGAAAGACCTTAGCAGCAATTTTGCACTTGAAAAGAGCAA
>JAEXXS010000117.1 GCA_023451915.1 Pseudomonadota bacterium
ATGGGCGATGCGCAGGCGTTTCGCCGCGCCGTCGACGAACTGGTCTATCCCTATGCCGGTAACAAGGTGGATAAGGTCGCGGGCATCGAGGCGCGCGGCTTCATTCTGGGTGGCGCTATTGCTCACCAGATTTCCGCCGGTTTCGTGCCGATCCGCAAGAAGGGCAAGCTGCCGCGCGATACAGTGCGCATTGCTTACAGCCTTGAATATGGCATCGATGAAATGGAGATGCACCGCGACGCCATCGAGAAGGGCGAGCGTATCATTCTCGTTGACGATCTGATCGCCACCGGCGGCACGGCAGAAGCCGCTGCCAAGCTGTTGTTGCAGATGGGGGCAAATATCGTTGCCGCCTGCTTCATCATCGATCTGCCGGATCTCGGCGGACGCAAGAAGCTGGAAGCGCTGGGCGTGCCGGTGCGCACACTGGTTTCGTTCGAAGGCGACTGAGAACAAACATTTGCTTATGAAAAAGCCCGCCCCTTGGCGGGCTTTTTCATGTCAGGCGTCGGCCTTGGGCGGCAGCTTGACCATGGCCGCATTGTCGAAGGACAGCACGTCCTCGCCATTTTGATTATGCGCTCTGAGCGACATGCTCAGCATTGACCAGCCGGGGCGCGAAGCAAGCGGGCGCAGCGCATGGACGGTGCGCTTAAAGGTGATGGTATCGCCCGCATAAACCGGTTTTGACCATTTCAGGTTTTCAAAGCCGGGCGAGGGGCCGAAAGTCGGTGGCGTCTCGCCGCGCTTGAGCGCGTCCTTGGTCGCCTGCACGATGGAGGCAACATTCAGCTTCATGAACACCGCCGTCGTGTGCCAGCCCGAGGCGCACAGGCCGCCGAACAGGCTCTCCTTCGCGGCTTCAGGGTCGAGATGGAACGGTTGCGGATCATATTTCGTGGCGAAGTCGATGATTTCTTCGGCGGTAAACGTATAGCTGCCGATATCCTGTTCGCGACCGAGATTGTCTTCAAGATAGCTCATCATGCACCCGCCTTGGCTTCCTGTGCCGCATCGTCGTTGCGAAGTCCCATCATGCAGGGATGCTGCATTTCGCACACGGTTTCACCGCGCTGATTGACGAGCGCGTGGTGCAGCGTGACGAGACCGATTCCAGGACGGCTCTTGGAAAGGCGACGGTCGATGACGGTGGTAACACCGCTCAGCGTATCACCGGCGAGAACCGGGCGCTTCCAGCGGGTGAACTCAACGCCGGGGCCGCCCTGCGATGTGGAATTGGTGAGAAAGGCGTCGCAGACGAGGCGCATGATCAGCGATACGGTCTGCCAGCCCGAGGCAGCCAGACCGCCGAGCACGCTCGCTTTTCCCGCTTCTTCATCGAGGTGGAAAGGCTGCGGATCGAATTCGCTTGCGAATTCGATGATCTCTTCCTTGTTGATGGTGCGCGGACCGAAAGGGATTTTCAGGCCCGGCACCATATCCTCATAAGCGTATTTCAGCTGGGGCTTGCTCACCCTCTATCTCCTCCAATTCGGTTTCCGGAAATGCTCTGAATATGCAAAGGCCGCCGGGACACGGCGGCCTGATCGTATCAGGTGTTGAAGCGGAACAGCATCACATCGCCATCATGGACGATGTATTCCTTGCCTTCGTCTCGGGCCTTGCCCGCTTCCTTGGCGCCGACTTCGCCGTTATATTTGATGTAATCTTCATAAGCGATGGTCTGGGCGCGGATAAAGCCGCGCTCGAAATCGGTGTGGATCACACCGGCAGCGCCCGGAGCCTTGGTGCCGCGACGGATGGTCCAGGCGCGGGTTTCCTTCGGTCCAGCGGTGAAATAGGTGATGAGGTCGAGAAGCTTGTAACCGGCGCGGATCAGGCGATCGAGGCCCGGTTCCTCAAGGTCCATGCTTTCCAGATATTCCTTGGCTTCCTCATCAGGCAGCTGGGCAACTTCCGCCTCGATAGCCGCAGAAATTATGACCGTCTGCGCGCCCTGTTCCTCAGCCATCTTTTCGACGGCAGCACTATATGCGTTGCCCTTGGCGGCATCGCCTTCGGCGACGTTGCAGACATAGAGTACCGGCTTCGACGTGAGCAGGTTCAGGCCCTTCAGCGTCAGCAGATCTTCAGCCGCGATATCCTTCAGCATCAGGCGAACCGGCTGGCCGTTCTGGAGCAGTTCAAGCGCTGCTTCCATCACCGGCAGGACGGTGAGGGCTTCCTTGTCCTTGCCCGTCGCGCGCTTGCGGATCTGCACGATGCGGCGCTCGATGCTTTCGAGGTCCGACAGCATCAGTTCGGTTTCCACCGTCTGCGCATCCGACACCGGATCGATACGGCCTTCGACATGGGTGATGTCGTCATCTTCGAAGCAGCGCAGCACATGCACGATGGCGTCGACTTCGCGGATATTGGCGAGGAACTGGTTGCCGAGACCTTCGCCCTTCGATGCGCCGCGCACAAGGCCTGCAATATCGACGAAGTTGATGCGGGTCGGGATGATTTCCTTAGAACCGGCGATCTTGGCGATTTCGTTCTGACGCGGATCAGGAACCGCCACTTCGCCGGTGTTCGGCTCAATGGTGCAGAACGGATAGTTTGCGGCCTGTGCGGCGGCCGTTTTGGTCAGCGCGTTGAAAAGCGTCGACTTGCCAACATTTGGCAGACCGACGATGCCGCATTTGAAACCCATGATCGTACCTATCAGACTAGAATTCTATTGTTGTGGCTATGCGTCATAGGACCGTGAAGCGTCAAGAGGCGGAGCCGTCGCAGAGGCTTAATCCTTCTTGCCAAGCAGCTTTTTCAGCATTTCAGCCATCGGGCCGCTTACAGGAATATCCGGCTTCTTCTGGTTTTGCCGCGCCTGGCGGATATGGCTCTGCGCCTTTGGTGGCGCTTTTTCCAGTTGTGCGGGATCGGCCTTGAAACCGCTTGGCCGCTGATTGCCGTCGCCCATGGCAAGCGCAATCCGGTTCATGAAACTGTTGTCGTCGCCTGGCTTGGCGAGCAGGCCAACATTGTCGGCGATAGCGCCCAGAAGCGTGTCCAGCCATTCATTGTCGGCCTTGGCGAAGTCGCCGAGGACATAATTATGCACGAGCTCCTTCGCGCCCGGATGACCGATGCCAAGCCGCATGCGGCGATAATTCTGGCCGCCGGGGAAGGATTGCACATGCGCGTCAATGGATTTGATGCCGTTATGGCCGCCGGCGCCGCCGCCGGTCTTGATGCGCAGCTTGCCTGGAATAAGGTCGAGTTCGTCATAGATGACGACGAGATCGGCGGAGGTGAGCTTGTAGAAGCGCATGGCCTCGCCAATGGACTGGCCAGACAGGTTCATGAAAGTCTGCGGCTTGATGAGCAGCACTTTTTCGCCGTCGATCACGCCATCGGCGATCTCGGCCTGAAACTTCTTCTGCCAGTTGGAAAAGCGATGGCGGCGGAATATTTCATCCGCCGCCATGAAACCGATATTGTGCCGGTTATGCGCATATTTGGGGCCCGGATTGCCAAGACCTGCGATGAGCAGCATGGTTCAGAGCCCCTAAAATGCGGAGAGCGATTACTCGCCGTCCTTGGCTTCTTCTTCAGCGCCTTCCGCAGCAGCTTCGTCCGACTTCAGGCCGGCAGGAGCAGCAATGGTGGCGATGGTGAAGTCGCGGTCCTGAATGGCGGCAGACACGCCCTTCGGCAGCTTGATTGCCGAAATGTGGACGGAGTCACCGATTTCAAGGCCGGTCAGGTCGAATTCGAGCGCTTCCGGAATTGCATTGGCCGGAACGATCAGTTCAACGTCGTGACGAACGATGTTGAGAACGCCGCCGCGCTTGATGCCGGGAGCTGCTTCTTCGTTCTTGAAGTGAACAGGAACGTTCACGTGAACGACCGACTTGGCGGAAACGCGCAGGAAGTCGACATGCTGCGGGAAGTCGCGGACCGGGTCCAGCTGGTAGTCCTTCGGGAGGACCTGAATCTTCTTGCCGTCTACTTCGATCGTGGCAACCGTGGTCTTAAAACCACCGCCATGGATCTTGTAGAAAATCTCCTTATAGGAGACGGCGATTGCGAGGGGCTCCTGCTTGTCGCCATAAATGACTGCAGGAATCTGGCCGTTGCGACGCAGTTCGCGGGAGGACCCCTTACCAACCCGGGTACGCAGATCGGCCTTGAGCACGTAAGTCTCGCTCATGGCATTTCCTTTCAAAGTTACTGGAGTGTCGCTTGTTTTCTGCGCATGATCTTGTCCGAAAACCGGTTTTCCACTTTTCGGGATCCTGCTTCAACAAACAACATGAAACAGCCCGTATCGTCTGTCACAGGGTGAAAGACCGGACCGCTCCATTCCGCGTTGCCTCCAAGGGTGTCTACGCGGATGGCGGTGGCTATAGACCATAGCGT
>JAEXXS010000174.1 GCA_023451915.1 Pseudomonadota bacterium
AAGCGGTCGATGAGTTCTGCGCCGAATGCGTCGATATCCTGCGGCTCTTCCAGATCGGCAAGGCGGCGATAAAGGCCAAGGCGCAATTGCAGGTCCGGCACATAGGCTTCCGGGATCATGACCGCAGTGCCGATGGCGATCTGCGGCGACCACTGGCTGTCTTCCACTTCGCCGGAACCCTTGAGCGTCGCAACGGCTTCTTCCAGCATCTGCTGGTAAAGCTCGAAACCGACTTCCTTGATATGGCCCGACTGTTCCTCGCCCAAAAGATTGCCCGCGCCGCGAATATCCATGTCGTGGCTGGCAAGCTGGAAGCCCGCACCAAGCGTATCGAGCGATTGCAGCACTTTCAGGCGACGTTCCGCCATCTGCGTCAGCATCTTGCCCGCTGGAAGCGTGAACAGCGCAAAAGCGCGCTGCTTGGAGCGCCCGACACGACCACGCAGCTGATAGAGCTGCGCCAGACCAAACATATCGGCACGATGCACGATCATGGTGTTCGCGGTCGGAATATCGAGCCCGGATTCCACGATGGTCGTGGAAAGCAACACATCATACTGACCGTCATAGAAGGCATTCATGATGTCGTCGAGCACGCCTGGCGCCATCTGACCATGCGCAACGGCAACTTTCAGTTCCGGCACATGTTCCTTCAGGAATTCTTCAATGTCGCCCAGATCGGAGATACGCGGGCAGACATAAAAGCTCTGACCGCCGCGATAGCGCTCCCGCAGCAGTGTCTCGCGAATAACCAGCGGATCGAACGGGGAAACGAAGGTTCGCACCGCCATGCGATCCACGGGCGGTGTGGTGATGAGCGAGAGTTCGCGCACGCCGGTCAGGGCAAGCTGTAAGGTGCGCGGGATCGGCGTTGCCGACAGGGTCAGCACATGCACATCGGATTTCAGCTCTTTCAACCGTTCCTTATGCTTGACGCCGAAATGCTGTTCCTCATCGATGATGAGCAGGCCGAGATTCTTGAACTTGATCGAGTTGCCGAGCAGCGCATGGGTGCCGACGACGATATCGACGGTGCCCTCTTCCAGACCTTTCTTGGTCGCGGCCAATTCCTTGGTTCCAACCAGCCGCGAGGCGTGGGCGACGGTGATCGGCAGGCCATGAAAGCGCTTGGAGAAGGTCTTGAAATGCTGGCGCGACAACAGCGTCGTCGGCACAACCACTGCGACCTGCACACCATTCAGCGCCGCGATAAAGGCGGCGCGCAACGCAACTTCCGTCTTACCGAAGCCGACATCGCCGCAAATCAGGCGATCCATCGGCTTGCCCGCCGCCAGATCGTCCGCCACCGCTTCGATAGCGGTCATCTGATCTTCGGTCTCGTCATAGGGGAAGCGCGCGGAGAATTCCGCATAAAGCCCATCGGGCGGCGTCATCACCGGCGCACCGCGCATCTGGCGTTCGGCGGCTATCTGGATCAGATGGCCCGCAATCTCAAGCAGTCGTTTCTTGAGCTTGGCCTTGCGCATCTGCCATGCGCCGCCGCCAAGCTTGTCGAGAACCGCATCTGACCCTTCCGACCCGTAGCGCGAGAGAAGCTCGATATTTTCGACCGGCAGGAACAGCCGGTCATCGCCCGCATAGTGAAGTTCAAGACAATCATGCGGTGCGCCCGCTGCGGTGATGGTCTTGAGGCCGATGAAACGACCGATACCGTGATCGACATGGACGACAATATCGCCAGCCGTCAGTGACGCCACTTCCGAGATGAAATCCTGATCGCGCTTGCGACGCTTGGACCGGCGGATAAGGCGGTCGCCCAGAATATCCTGTTCGGCAACGACGGCGAGATCACCGGCATCGAAGCCGCTTTCAACGGCCAGCACCGCTGCCGTCACCTTGTCGCGCGACAGCGCCTTGACGGTTGAAAGCCGGTCAACCGTCTCGATCTTTTCCAGCCCGTGTTCGTCGAGAACCTGCAACAGTCGGTCGAGTGAGCCTTCCGTCCAGGCGGCGACCAGCACTTTCTTGCCAGAAGCGCGCAGATGGGCAATGTGCTTCACCGCTGCCTCGAACAGGTTCACATCGGTTGCAGCACGTTCCTCGGCAAAGTTGCGGCCCTTATGCGCATCGGCATGAACAATGGTGCGGTTCGATACTTCCGGCGCGCCAAAGGGTGTGAGGTCGATGCGCAGCCCGCTCGCCTGCACTGCGTCTTCAACCGCTTGCGGCGTGAGATAGAGGGTTTCCGGCTTGACCGGCTTATAGGGAACGGCGTCGCTGCCCGCTTCCTTGCCTTCAGCCTGACGCAGCCGGGCCTCGTAATGGTCCACCACCATGGTGTGACGCTCGGTCAGCGCTTCATGTACCAGATGGTCGAACACCACCGGCATGCCGCCCGCATGGTCGAAAACCGTTTCCAGATGATCGTAGAACAGTGGCAGCCAGTGTTCCATACCAGCAAAACGGCGGCCTTCGCTGATCGCCTGATAGAGCGCATCGTCACGCTGCGGCGCGCCGAACATCGCTACATAATTCTTGCGGAAACGGCTGATCATATCGGGCGAGAGCGTGATTTCGCTCATCGGCTGCAGCACGAATTCCTTGCGCGTGCCCGTCGTGCGCTGCGATGCGGGATCGAAGGCGCGGATTGTTTCCAGCGTATCGCCAAAGAAATCAAGCCGCAGAGGCTCTTCAGCGCCCGGCGCGTAGAGATCGAGAATACCGCCCCGCACGGCAAATTCGCCAATATCGCGCACGGTGGAAACACGCTCAAAACCGTTGCGCTCCAGCCGTGAAGCCAGATCATTCATGTCGAGCTGGTTGCCGGGGCGGGCCGAAATCACCTGCTCGGCGATGGCTGCCTGGGGCGGCAATTTTTGCAGAACGGCATTCGCCGTGGTGAGAACAATGGCCGGATGCGGCGTTTTCTTGAGCGCCGCCAAAGCGCCGAGAGCGGTCAGCCTGCGTGCCGAAGCGTCGGCGCCCGGCGATACGCGGTCATAGGGCAGACAGTCCCATGCCGGCAGATGCAGCACCGGCAGGTCCGGCGCAACGAAGCCCAGCACCTGCTCCAGATCAGCAATGCGCTGCCCGTCGCGCACGACATACATGATTGGCCCGCGTTCGCCGATCTCGTCCACCAGACGGGCGAGACAGAACGCCTCGAAACCATCGGCCACACCGTCAATAACGATGCGGCGTCCGGCTTTCGTATCCGTATTGGGCTTGAGACCAAATTTGCTGAAAACGGGCATGGATTTCTTAAAACTCTATGCGGTCACGGAAAGCGACGATATCGCGGAAAAGCGGCGTGTCATGTTCGGAAGGTATCGGGCTTTCACCCGTCACCCATTTGAGAAGATCGCGGTCCAGCACTTCCAGAATCTGTTCGAATTCATCCAACTGAGTATCGGTGAAGCTGGCGATATACGCATCCGCATATTGGCCCAGAATCAAATCCATCTCGCGCATGCCGCGATGCCAGGCGCGAAACAAAAGCTTGCGACGTCGTATATCCAGATTTGCCGTCGCAAGTGTGCTGCCAGTCATGTCGGAACTGCTCCATTTATCAAAATCGCTGCCGGTATATAGCATCTGGAACCGAACAGGGAACCTGTTTATCAGACAAGAACAAAAAGAGCACGAAAAGATGATGGCGCAGGCTTGCACCTGACAGCGAAGCAGTTAATGCTCCCCGCCATGCGTCCATCCATGCTCGATCCGTTTTTCGCTTCCGTCCGCTCGCTTTCCGGCATTGGCCCGAAAGTGGCGGTTCTGCTTGGTAAACTGCTTGGCACCGATGTACCGGGCGCCGAACCCAAAGTCGGCCAGCTTCTGTTTCTGCCGCCAAACAGCGTCATTGACCGGCGCAACCGTCCCGGCATTGCGCTGGCGCAGGAAGGCGCCATTGTCACACTGGAAGTGATCGTTGATCAGCATCAACCCGCTCCACCCGGCCGAGGCAATGTTCCACATCGCGTCTTCGCCCATGACGATACCGGCGAGATTGCGCTTACTTTCTTCCATGCGCAATTGCCATGGTTGCAAAAGACGCTGCCAGAAGGCGAAACCGTCATCGTGTCCGGCAAGGTGGAATGGTTCAACGGGCGCGCCTCGATGGTGCATCCGGACTATATTGCGAGCCTTGAAGACGCCGCCAACCTGCCGATGGTAGAGCCGGTCTATCCGCTGACGGCTGGCCTCTCGCCGAAGACACTGGGGCGCGCCGTCAAGGAAGCGTTAACACGTGTTCCAGCGCTGCCGGAATGGATCGACGGCCCCTTGCTGACGCGCGAGCGTTTTCCGAGTTTTCAGGACGCGCTCAACACTTTGCACCAGCCGGAAGACCCCTCCGACATAGCGCTTGAGAGCATTACCCGGCGCAGGCTGGCCTATGACGAGTTTCTCGCCGGTCAGCTCGCCCTTGCCCTCGTGCGCGCCAAGACACGCAGGCTTTCGGGGCGACCGCTGGATGGCACCGGGCGCATTGTGACTGAAATCATGCGCAACCTGCCCTATCGTCTGACCCAAGGGCAGGATCAGGCCGTTCGCGAGATCATCACGGACCTCAAATCACCCGAGCGCATGCTGCGGCTTTTGCAGGGCGATGTCGGCTCCGGCAAAACGGTGGTGGGTCTGCTTTCCATGGCTCATGCCGCGGAATCCGGCGGTCAATCCGCCCTCATGGCCCCAACCGAAGTGCTCGCCCGCCAGCATTATTCGACTATCGCACCGCTTGCCGAGAAAGCCGGGCTAAAAGCCGCCCTGTTGACTGGCC
>JAEXXS010000215.1 GCA_023451915.1 Pseudomonadota bacterium
AATATCCGAAGGTTGACGAAACGGTCATCACCATCACCACCAACTATGCCGGTGCAAGCGCTGAACTCATTCAGGGCTTCATCACCGCGCCTATCGCTGAATCGGTCGCGACGACCGAAAACATCGACTATGTGACCTCGTCCAGCCGCCCATCGTCCAGCACGGTGACGGTGCAGATGAAGCTCGGCGCAAATCCGGATGCCGCGCTGACGGAAGTGATCGCCAAGGTTAATCAGGTTCGCGGCGATCTGCCGACTGAATCCGATGACCCAATCATCGTTAAGGGAACGGGCCAGAGCTTCGCAACCATGTATCTGGCTGCGCAGAACCCGAACATGACGAGCGAGCAGATCACCGAATATCTGGAACGCGTCATCCAGCCGCGCATGTCCACCATTCAGGGCGTCGCCAAAGCTGAAATCCTGGGCGGCCAAGTCTATTCGATGCGCGTATGGCTGGATCCCATCCAGCTGGCAGCGCGTCAGATAACAGCGCCGGAAGTGCTGGCTGCGATCAACGCGTCCAACTTTCTCTCAGCGCCGGGCACGACGAAGAACGAATATGTTGCGTCTTCGATCACACTCAAATCCACGCTGCAAACACCGGAAGCCTTTGGCGCAATGCCGATCAAGACTTCGGGTGACGAAGTCGTGCGTCTGCGCGATGTGGCGAAGGTGGAACTGGCGGCCAAGAGCACGGATACAATCGTCTCGTTCAACGGCTCGGCGGGTACGTTCCTTGGTGTCTATCCGACGCCAGCTGCAAACCCGATTGACATGGCGGCCGCCGTTAACAAGGAACTGCCGTCGATCCAGAACTCGCTGCCGGAAGGCATGTCGCTGGTTCTCGTCTATGACGCGACCGAGCAGATCAGTTCGTCGATCAAGGAAGTCTTCACGACCATTGGCGAAGCCGTGGCTATCGTTATTCTGGTCATCATCGTCTTCCTCGGTTCGTTCCGTTCGGTTCTGATCCCGATTGTGACCATTCCGATCTCGCTGATCGGCGTGTGCTTCTTCCTGTTCGCGCTCGGCTTCTCGATCAATCTTCTCTCGCTGCTCGCCATGGTTCTGGCCATCGGCCTCGTGGTCGATGACGCCATCGTCGTTCTGGAGAATATTCACCGCCATATCGAAGAGGGCTTGCGTCCTATGGATGCCGCCTTCAAGGGTATGAAGGAAATCACCGGCTCGATCATCGCCATGACGATCACGCTGGCGGCCGTGTTCGCTCCGCTCGGTTTCACCGGTGGTCTGACCGGCGCGCTGTTTCGTGAATTCGCCTTCACGCTGGCGGGTGCCGTTATCATCTCCGGTGTTGCGGCTTTGACCATCTCGCCGATGATGTGCTCGCGCATGCTCAAGCATGGTGAGGAAACGCGGTTCCAAAAGTTCATCGACCGCACCTTCTCGCGGGTGGAAAAGTGGTATCACCGCCGCGTCTCCAACTCGCTGAACTATCGCGGCATCACGCTGATGATCGTCGTGGCGCTGATGGGTCTGACGGGCTTCCTGTTCATGAACACGTCGAGCGAACTCGCTCCTGAAGAAGATTCGGGCGCGCTGTTCTCGATGTTCCAGGCACCGCAATATGCGACTTCGGCCTACACCAATCTCTATGCCGAACAGATCGATGCGCTGACGAAGGATCTGCCTGAACAGAAGACCCGTTTCCAGATTGTCGGCATGGATGGCGGCACCACTTCGGGTATCGCGCTTTGGGTGCTGAGCGACTGGAACGACCGTACCCGCTCACAGAAGCAGATTCAGGAAGACCTAACAAATCGTCTGACCAAGGTCGCTGGCGTACAGGCTTTCGTCTTCGCTCCGCCATCGCTTCCGGGCACGGGCGGCGGTCTGCCGATCTCAATTGCACTGCAGTCAACCGGTCCGGCGGACACGGTTTTCGAACTGGCCGAAGAGATCAAGAACGAAGCGCAGGCTTCGGGACAGTTCATCATCGTGCAGAACTCGCTATCCTTCAACGCGCCGGAAACGACGATCACCATCGACCGTGACCGTGCGGCCACGCTTGGCGTGCAGGTCAGCGACATCGGCGCAACGCTTGGTCTCCTGACCGGCGGTGCTTCGGTGGCCAAGTTTGACCGCGATTCGAACAGCTATGACATCATCACACAGGTGCCGGATGCCTATCGCTCGAATCCCGAAAAGCTTGGTGAGTTCTATGTTCGCAGCGTTTCGGGCTCGATGATCCCGCTGTCCTCTGTCATCACGATCACGCAGAACGCATCGCCTGCTGCAATCGAGCAGTTCAACCAGCTCAACTCTGCGACGATCTCGGCGCTGCCTCTGCCGGGCGTCACTACGGGTCAAGGCCTGCAAACGCTTGTCGATCTGGCCAAGGCGAAGATGCCGGAAGGCTTCTTCCTGGATTATTCCGGCCAGTCGCGTCTCGAAGTAGAGCAGGGCAACACGATCCTGATCGCCTTCGGCCTTGCCGTTATCGTGATCTATCTGGTTCTGGCGGCACAGTTTGAGAGCTTCCGCGATCCGTTCATCATCATGATGTCGGTGCCGCTGTCGATCTTCGGGGCCATCGTGCCGCTCAATATCGGTCTCGGCACGCTGAACATTTATACGCAGGTTGGTCTCATCACCCTTGTCGGGCTGATAACCAAGCACGGCATTCTGATGGTGGAGTTCGCCAATCAGCAGCGCCGCCTGCACGGACTTTCGCGTCGTGATGCCATCATCGCCGCCGCTGAAACCCGCCTGCGTCCGATCCTGATGACCACTGCGGCCATGGCGCTCGGCGTCGTTCCGCTGATCATCGCGACTGGTGCCGGTGCTGCCGCCCGTTATTCGATGGGTCTGGTGATTTTCACCGGGATCGTGATCGGCACGATGTTCACGCTGTTCGTGGTGCCGATGTTCTACACCTTCATCGCAAAGAAGGACGTGGAAGGCGAATATGTAGGTGCGCCGGAAGAGGGGCAAAATTCAGCCCCGGCACAGCCGCACTAATATTGTCTGATCACTCTTAGTTGCTTTGAATAAAATATAGGGCGCCCTACTTTTAGGGCGTCCTATTTCTTTGCGGACTTTGCAACCGCAGTACTCAATCCCATATGAGCCAGTATGATACCTTTATCCGTACTCGATCTTTCGCCCGTTCCTGACAACAGCGATGCCGGTCAGTCTCTGCGCAACACGCTTGAGCTTGCACAGCATGCGGAGAAACTTGGCTTTCAGCGCTATTGGCTGGCTGAGCATCACAATATGCCGGGTATTGCCAGTGCAGCCACATCGGTCGTGATCGGCTATGTCGCCAATGGCACTTCGACAATTCGCGTCGGCGCGGGCGGCATCATGCTGCCGAACCATTCGCCTCTGGTGATTGCTGAACAGTTTGGCACGCTGGCCTCGCTCTTTCCGGGTCGTATCGATCTCGGCCTTGGCCGCGCACCGGGAACCGACCAGATCACCGCGCACGCCTTGCGCCGCAATCTGGATGGCGATGCCAGCGCATTCCCGCAGGATGTGGTGGAGTTGCTCAACTATTTCAAACCGGCAGAACCGGCCCAGCGTGTTCGCGCCGTTCCGGGCGAGGGGCTTGAGGTTCCTGTCTGGATTCTCGGCTCCAGCCTATTTGGCGCGCAGCTCGCCGCCATGCTGGGCCTGCCATACGCCTTTGCATCGCATTTTGCGCCAGCGGAAATGGAACGCGCCATCGCGCTTTACCGCGAGCGTTTCGAGCCGTCGGAATATATGCAGAAGCCTTATGTGATGCTTGGTCTCAATGTGATCGCCGCCGATACGGACGAAGAGGCGCATTATCTCTTCACCTCGCAATTGCAGGCTTTCGTGAATCTGCGCAGCGGTCGTCCCGGCAAGCTTCCGGCACCAGTCGAAGGCTATATGGAACAGCTCGATCCGGCAGCGCAAGCGCTCGTCCGCCAGATGCTATCCTGCCGCGTGGTCGGCGGGCCTGAAACGGTGGCAAAGGGCATTCAGGCTTTTGCCGAAAGCACCGGTGCTGATGAGTTGATGATCACAGGCATGATCCACGATCACAAGAAGCGCCTGCGCTCCTATGAGATTGTCAGCAACTCGATTGCATGAGGATCGAATTCGCGATTGACTTCACCCAGAAGCCAATCGCGAAACGCATTCACCGCAGGCGTGTTTGTGCGTGCCTTCGGTGTCACGAAATAATAGCTGCTCGGGCTTTTGACCGTATGCGGATAGGCGACCACGAGCTGTCCGCTGTCGATTTCGGAGCGGATCAGAAAAAGCGGCATGAGAGCCACGCCCAAGCCTGCGATACAGGCCTGCGACACGTTGGAAAACTGTTCAAACCGCATGCCTCCCGGCGCTGGCACGGTGATGTCGAGGCTGCGGAACCAGTGATCCCACGCCCCCGGTCGTGATGCCATATTGAACAGCGGCAGCCGCAGAAGATCGGTTGGTGCTGAAACCGGATTCTCTTTAAGAAAAGCCGGGCTGCACACCGGCGCAACCGTTTCGTCCATCAGAAACACGCAATCCGCATTGGGCCAATCCGGCTGTCCGATGTGAATGGCCGCGTCCAGACCTTCGCGGTCGAAATCGAATTGACCAATGCGGGTGGCGAAATTCAGAATAATATCCGGATATTGCGCCACGAAGCGCGGAATGCGCGGAATGAGCCAGCGTGTGCCGAATGTCGGCAGAAAAGCGAGGTTCAATGTCTTGCCGCGCATCTGCGACATAACCTGAAGCGAAGCCGCGCGAATGGCCGCAAGGGCAGGCGCAACGGCATTGAAATAAGCGCGTCCCGCATCCGACAGCACGACATGGCGGCTGGTGCGGTCGAAAAGCGCTGTTCCAAGCTGTTCTTCAAGCGCTGCAATCTGGCGACTGACAGCACCTTGGGTCAGCGCCAGCTCTTCGGCTGCCGCCGAAAAGCTTGCCAGCCGCGCAACAGCGTCGAATGCTGCCAGCGCACTGGTGGATGGAAGAAGTCGTCGCGAGAGTGTCGTCATGATCTATTACTAAATGGAATAGATCGATGAGTAAACATCGTTTGCAGCAAGAAGCCACGCGGTTCATAGTCCGGTCAATTCTGAAATGAGGAGAATTCATAATGTCGCGTACGGCCTTTAACTGGGAAGATCCCTTTCTGCTCGACGAACAGCTGACCGAAGACGAGCGCATGATCCGCGACTCCGCAAAAGCCTTTGCGAGCGACGTTCTGCTGCCGCGTGTGGAAAAGGCCTATCTCGACGAAACCACCGACCCGGAACTCTTCCGCCTCATGGGCCAGTCGGGTCTGCTCGGCGTCACGCTGCCGGAAGAATATGGCGCAGCCAATGCCGGTTATGTCGCCTATGGTCTCGTGGCGCGCGAAGTCGAGCGCGTTGATTCCGGTTATCGTTCGATGATGAGCGTGCAGTCCTCGCTCGTCATGTATCCGATCTATGCCTATGGCTCTGACGAACAGCGCAAGAAATATCTGCCGGGTCTCGTCTCCGGCGAACTGATCGGCTGCTTCGGCCTGACAGAACCGGATGCCGGTTCCGACCCTGCAGGCATGAAGACCCGCGCCGAAAAGATCGATGGCGGCTATCGCCTGACCGGCTCGAAGATGTGGATTTCGAATTCGCCAATCGCCGACGTGTTCGTGGTCTGGGCCAAGTCCGCTGCCCATGACAACGCCATTCGCGGTTTCGTGCTCGAAAAGGGCATGAAGGGCCTTTCTGCGCCGAAGATCGGCGGCAAGCTCTCCTTGCGCGCTTCGATTACTGGCGAAATCGTTATGGACGGCGTGGAAGTTTCCGAAGATGCCCTGTTGCCGAATGTCTCGGGCCTTAAAGGTCCGTTCGGGTGCCTCAACCGTGCCCGCTACGGCATTTCATGGGGCGTGCTGGGCGCTGCCGAAGATTGCTGGTTCCGTGCGCGTCAATACGGCCTCGACCGCAAGCAGTTTGACAAGCCGCTGGCTGGCACGCAGCTTTACCAGAAGAAGCTCGCCGACATGCAGACCGAAATCACGCTCGGCCTTCAGGCATCGCTGCGCGTCGGTCGCCTTTTCGACGAAGGCAAGATGGCCCCGGAAATGATTTCGATCGTCAAGCGCAACAATTGCGGTAAGGCGCTCGATATTGCCCGTCAGGCACGCGATATGCATGGCGGCAATGGTATCCAGATCGAGTACCACGTCATGCGCCACGCGCAGAACCTCGAAACCGTGAATACCTATGAAGGCACCCATGACGTTCACGCGCTGATCCTCGGACGGGCGCAGACCGGCATTCAGGCTTTCTTCTGATCATAACCGCCCGCAAGTCCTCCCAAGGCCCGCTCGCTTCCTGCGGGCGGGCTTTTCCGCTTTTGTAAGGTATCCGAAATGCAGAACACACCGCTTGACGGTCTCAAGGTGGTTGAACTGGCCCGTATTCTGGCCGGTCCGTGGGTCGGCCAGACGCTTTCCGATCTGGGCGCAGACGTCATCAAGGTCGAAAGCCCGGAAGGCGACGACACGCGCAAATGGGGCCCGCCTTTCATTGAAGTCGAAGGCGAAAAGTCCGCGGCCTATTTCCATGCCTGCAATCGCGGCAAGCGCTCGATTACAGCGGATTTCCGCACGGAAGAGGGGCAGGAACTGGTGCGCCGCCTTGTCGCTGATGCGGATATTGTCATTGAGAATTTCAAACTCGGCGGCCTCGATAAATACGGCCTCGACTATGAGAGCCTCAAGGCGGTCAATCCGCGTCTGATCTATTGCTCCATCACCGGATTCGGACATGATGGTCCCTATGCCGAGCGGGCGGGCTATGACTTCATGATTCAGGGCATGGGCGGCATCATGGATCTGACCGGCGAGCCGGATCGTGAACCGCAGAAGATCGGTGTGGCCTTTGCAGACATTTTCACCGGCCTTTATAGTGTCATCGCCATCCAGTCGGCGCTGATCATGCGCCAGCGCACGGGCAAGGGCCAGCATATCGATATGGCGCTGTTCGACTGCATGTCGGCAGTCCTCGCCAATCAGGCCATGAATTATCTGGCTTCCGGCGTTTCCCCGAAGCGCATGGGCAATGCACATCCCAATATCGCGCCATACCAGACGCTGCCGGTCTCTGACGGCTATTTCATCATCGCTTGCGGAAATGACGGCCAGTTTGGCCGCCTGGTCGGTCTGTTGGACCTTGCAGAGCTTGCGAGCGACGAGCGCTTTGCGACCAATGCCGCCCGCGTC
>JAEXXS010000222.1 GCA_023451915.1 Pseudomonadota bacterium
CTATTCTTGCCCGTCGGAATCTCGCCGATGGCAATGATGGTTTTGGCTATACGCTGTCGTTGGAAGGCGGCAAGCGTGTTGCCATCGATCCTGCCTGGTCCGTCACGCCGCAGGCCCAGCTGGTCTACTCCAATGTCGACTTTGATGCATTTACCGATCCATTCGGTGCGCGTGTCAGTCTCGACCGGGGGGAAAGCTTGCAGGGGCGTCTCGGCCTGACGCTTGACCACGAAAACTCATGGCAGAATGACAAGGGCTTGCTCAATCGCACCCATGTCTACGGCATCGCCAATCTCTATTATGAGTTCCTTGAAGGCACGAGGGTCGATGTTCAAGGCGTGAGCTTTGCCAGCCGCAATGACCGTGTATGGGGCGGTGTTGGGATTGGCGGAACCTATAACTGGGATGATGACAAGTATTCGATCTATGGCGAGGGTCTCATCAACACCAGCCTGAATAACTTTGGCGACAGTTATTCTGTCAAAGGACAGGTGGGCTTGCGTGTGAAGTGGTAACAGGATCATCGTAAATCGGGCAGAATCCCGCACCATTCCATTCCGAACTGCACCAAAGCCGCTGTCAATCCAACACGCGATTGGCAGCGGCAGTTCTCGTTTGTTGATTGGCAATCAATTTCATGGGGAACAAGGCGATCATCGGTGTAGACCGGCGCATAGATTCTTCTGATTGCGCCGCGCGAACGACTCATACGATCCTGACGTCACTTTGATCGGCGGAAGCAGCTCAAATATCGACATGAAATTCTGTCGCGGTATCGCCACGCGTTACGACAAAAGTCCTGCTAATTTTCTCGCTGCAATCAAACTCATAGCATTCCGCATCCGGTGTCTCAGTTATCAGTCTACGCTGGAGAATTTCCGATCACCTAATTTCAGAGCTCAAACCTCGTTTAAGCTCTCTGCAGCTTTTTGTGAATCTTCTTCAGCAGCAATATTGACAAATCGAAATTAATATAGACTATTATATAAATCGATAAAGAGAAATCGCATAGCGATAACAGGATATCAATGTACGATCCGCTAGTTGATGCCTATCCCGATAATACGCAAGGCAGTCCGGACTCCTACTGGCTTAAAGTTAGCGGAGAAGCGCCTGCAGACGATGGGCCTGTCGCCGGTGATCTTGATGTCGATGTTGCGATTATCGGTGGTGGCTATGCCGGGCTGTCCGCAGCGCTTTCGCTGGGCCGTGACTACGGGATCAAGGCAACTCTGCTGGAGGCAAAGTCCACCGCGTGGGGGTGCAGCGGACGCAACGGAAGTTTCTCTCGTATATCCGGCGGGCGCGTTTCCTGGTCGACATTCGTCAAAACCTACGGGGCCGATGCGGCGCGCGCATATTTTTCCGAACTGACGGACGGCTTGAACACGGTTCGAAACCTTATTTCTGAAGGTGGGATAGAATGCGATAAGCAACCTGATGGGGTCTATAAGGTCGCTACCTATAGCCCCCATACAGAGGCGCTTCGGCGGGAAGAGGAGCTCTATAACAAGGTCTTGGGTTACCCTGCCAGATATGTGGAGAAATCTCAGCTTTCCGGCGTTCACGCGGGGCCTGAGAGCCATGGCGCTCTCTACTTGCCGGATGGTTTTTCGATCAATCCACTGAAGTTGGCGCGCGGGCTGCATAGCAAAGCACGGGAGCATGGAGCGCGTATCTACACAAACTCTCCGGTTACAGGTTGGTCTAGCGCTGGCGGTCGACATCAACTGACAACCCCCTCAGGTGTAGTTCGCGCCAAGGCTGTGATCGTGGCAACCAACGGCTACACGTCGTGGCGTCTTCACAGCCAGCTTGCCGCCCGCGTTCTTCCGGTGCATTCGCAGATTATCGTCACTGCACCCATGACCGCCTCGCAGGTCGAAGCAACTCTTCCTTCCGGCGACTGTATGTTCGATACGCGGAGTCTGCTTTTTTATTATCGACGCTTGCCGGACAATCGCATCTTGTTTGGTGGCCGAAGTGCTATTTCGGGCAAGGATGCTGAGGCCCCGAGACACCAGAAGTATCTTTACGACGCTATGGTGCGGAAGTTTCCCGCGATCTCGGGAATCTCAGTCGACCATTGGTGGGGTGGGTGGGTCGCAGTTACCCGAAACTCGCTCCCATTTTGCTATGAAGTTCCGGGCCTCACAAATGTCTTCACGGCTGGCGGCTATGCTGGAAGCGGCGTCTCCTTTTCCACGCATCTTGGAACCAAACTCGCAATGATGGCCGCAGGCAAGCCGTATAAGACGGCGGTTCCCTTCCTTGGTAAGGAGCCCGAACAATATCCCTTTTCCAGCTTCATCCGTCTTGGCCAGTGGATGGCCTATCGTTGGCTGCACGCGAAGGATGGACATGAAGCTCGGAAAGCGGGATGAGATTGCGATGAGAACTATTGCCGGAGAACGTCAATTGCGGGATCGAAAACTATGACAGATGCAGAGAACTCACCGCTTTATGTGACAGCCCTTGCCAAGGGACTGTCGGTTCTTTCTGCGTTCGAAGTTTCGCGACCGGCCATGAATCTGCTTGAGCTGGCGGCGGCCACCGGGTTGAATAAAAGCACGGTCCAACGATCGGTTTTCACGTTGGAAGCTCTTGGCTATCTGGCCCGCGAAGACTCTTCAAAACGCTACCGGCTGACGGTGAAGTCTCTGGAAATCGGAACGGGTTATCTACAGACAAGTGAACTGATTGAGCGCGCCAATCCCTATCTCCAGCAGCTCAATCGGCAGACTGGGGAGAGCTGCAATCTTCTTCAGCCTTGGGGCACAGACATGGTCTATGTGGCGCGGTTCACAAGCCACAAGGAAATGCCGATTCATGTCCCGATAGGGCAACGTTTGCCAATATACTGCACGGCGGCGG